>CAYSUA010000399.1:0-6073 GCA_964433795.1 uncultured Desulfobacteraceae bacterium
ACCGAAAGATCTGGATGGGCTTCCTTTGCTTTTTGAAGAACCTCAACCCCGTCCATTCCCGGCATCTTAATATCGAGAAGCATGAGTTGATACGGCTGTTTAGACAGTTCCTCCAGCGCATTGGGGCCGGATCCGGCCATCTCTACCGTATATCCTTCTTCATCCAGAATCTCTTTAAGAGAATCCCGAACGATCAGTTCATCATCCACTACAAGGATGCGAAACTTCTTACGTTCCTGTTGCGATAGTTTGATGGCGCCGGTTGGACAGACCGGTTCACAAGCACCACATCGGGTGCAGGCCACCGGGTCGATAATATAGGTGTTGGGGATGGCATGGGGCACCGGAAGATAGATGGCCTTTCGGTTTGTCAGCCCCTTGTTAAAATCATCGGGCACTTCTACGGGGCATACCTCCTCGCATGCCCGGCATCCGATACAAAGTTTCGGGTCCACCCAATCGGGCTTTTGCCGAAGAGTGACTTCAAAGCTTCCCGGTTCTCCTGAAACAGATAAAAGCTCTGTTGATAAAAGAATGTCAATGTTTTCATGGAAGAGACCTTTGCGCAGGCAATACTGGGACGATGCATCTCGATCCACCAACGGAAGCATTTTACACATACCACAATGATCCGTAGGAAACTGATAATCGAGTTGACTCAATACCCCTCCGATATGCGGGGCTTTGTCGATTAAAGTCACCCCATATCCGGTTTCGGCCAGATCCAAAGCGGTTCGGATGCCGCTGATTCCCGCCCCCACCACCATGGCCGTGCCGATTTTTTTTGTCATAACAAAACCTCCCGGAACAATTTTCGATTCTAGCCCGCCGTCAGTTTGGCGGATTCGATTTCAATTTTAAATATGGTTACATATTATAATTTATCTCACCGCCCATTCGCTTCGCTCATTCGAGGCACAGAGTTCGCGGAGGAAGATTTTCTTATTCCTTTTCGCTGAGAAGGGCGAAAAGGAATAAACCAACGCCCTTCGGGCAAGATGTGCATGGGAGCCGATTGCCGGAGGCATGATGGTTTTCGTTTGTCGGTGTCTCAGCGACAAACGAAAAATGCCAAATCCCTCAGCGTTCTCTGCGACTCTGCGGTGAATCATTTTATTACCATTTGGATAAAATACGTTATGTTAATTACGAATTAGAACACTTAGTATCGTCCGATATAGAAACATCTCCATGAAATGGCATCACATCGCCGTTTCCGGATGAAAGACATTGACTTCCTTTAATTCATCACCCAAATACTCCCGTTCATTGGGCCCGAGGATTCCAAGTGACAGGCAGATCATGGTCCATAAATGAACCACTTGATACCCGCCGCCATAATGCTCGCTGAGCTCGTGGATTTGCGCATGGCAATTGTGACATGCAGCCACACAATAGCCCGCTCCGGTATCTTGAATTTGATTGTCTTTTAATCTGCCGTATGACAGGCGCGCATCTTTATAGCCCGATTGGAGAAACCCGCCGCCGCCGCCGCAGCAGTAATTGTTCGATTTATTGGGATACATTTCGATAAGATTTTCTTCCCCCACAATCGATTTCACAACAAACCGGAGATCTTCTGCAATGGGGTCCCCGAAGGTTTTCCGCACAATCTGACACGGATCCTGCACGGTGAACTTAATCTTGAGATCCTTGTTCCAGTCGGAATTGACGTTCAGCTTTCCTTCCCGAATCCACTTGGCGTAGTATTCATAGATGTTTTTAACTTCGAAGGAATGTTCGATGTTGAATTTTTTCAGTCCTGCCAGGACTGAGAACGTGACGTGCCCTCATTCCGTATTGAGAAAGGTTTTGCACCCCAAATGATCCGCCTGGGCGGTAGTGATTCGGGTCACCTTCTCCCACGATTCATCATCCGCAAGGAACATGCAGTAGTTCTCCGCGGCCCATCCCTTGGAACCGTAAGTCCAGTCGGCCCCCACGGTATGAAGGATTTTCCATAGCGGCACCAGTTCATCCGGTTCGGTGACCGGCTCTCTGGAATTTTGATTAATAAACAACTCGGCGCCCTGTTTGTCTATGGGCGCCTGCATGTCCTTGAACTCGGGCTGGGATTCCCTGTACTCTTCCAGTACATCTTCCACTACAAACTGAAAATCCTCCGGTGATGCTCCCATGGCGCTGCAGCTGTCGTTTCGCAACGCCATATCACAGGAACCGATGATTCCCTTGGGGCGCTCTTCCCTCGGCCAGGAGGCCCGCGCATGATACACCAGCTGGGGGATATCGATCTTCATGGGACACACATATATGCAGCGCTGACACATGGTGCACATCCACACCCAGTCGGATTTTAGAATCTCTTCGTCCATCCCGAAAGCCGCAAGCCTCAGAAATTTCCGGGGATCCATATCCGAAAGCTCGGTGGCCGGGCATCCGGAACTGCAAGCCCCGCAGGTTAAACAAAGGTTAAGATTACCTCCGTCCGGCAGGAGTTCTTGAACCTTGTCGATGAAAATACTTTCCTTCTTGTAATCGAGTTTAATCGCTGCTTCAGACATATTCATACTCCTATTTGACTTGGCCCGTCACTTCCGTCAATTCGTCATCGTAAAATACTTCCATGGGCTGTTCTTCTTCCAGGGATCGCCCGGCATGATAGTCGAAACGCGCCTGGGTTTTTTCTGCAACCGACCTGAACAAGGGCATCAGGTTGATGCCGCTGGGGCACGCGCTGGTGCATTGCCCGCATCCAACGCAGAGGGCACTAATATGAATGAGACGCGTCAAATGATAAAATACGGTGTCCGTCGGCATGATGAGGGAACCATCCCGATTTGCCCAACCCATGAACTGATCTCCACTATGGCGAAACGTGTCGGTGACAAACACGCATTCCTTGCAGTAGCAGACCGGGCAGGCCACCCGGCAATTGTAGCAGTTGACACAACCGGCAAGCAGGTCCTGGAGCATCCCGAAGCTGTTGGTAGATTCACGAAAATCGCTGAACCGCTGATCGCGCGCATCGGTTCTTGCTTTGGTCAGTTTGTCCACCGCCTCGGTGCGTTTACCCGGGACATCGGAGGCCGAATGGCCGAGCTTCTCACGCATTGCCTGACCCTTCTCAGTTACCCACTCCACGTACACGGTATCCGGGTCTGCCCCCACCACACACAGGCGGAGGTCCACGTTGTCCGCCACCGGGTGTTCGCAAATTTTACAGGCTTCGGTTATATCGATACCGGTTGACGCTGTCTCGCCGGACTGGGCATTCTCAAGGAACGATTCCGCAGTTCCGCCTTGTTCCTGGAACTTGAGAAAGTCCGCGTTCTCATATCGACCCAGACAGTCCAGGCCGATCAAGACCACATTATCCAAATTGGCTTGTTTGAGTTTAACCAATTCAATTAGGGCCCGCACCTCGCAGGATCTCATCACCATGGCCACTTCTCTGCCGGAATGTCTGGCAGTCAGTGAAGCGGCTATTTTTGCCGAGTTCACCGGTACCACCGGAGCAAAGGGATCGACAATTCCCGTCTTTTCCGGATCGGCAATCAAGGTCTGCATGACACCCTTGCTCGGGTGGGCTGCGGGTGTAAGAACAGCTTCCACAGCCCCCTTCTCGATCATGTCTTTGAACAATCCGGCCAACGTCGTGTTCATTTCGCCTTTTTTGAATGATAACTTCGTAAATTCAGCCATTTTCATCTTCTCCGTATCTTCAAGCAACCATTTGTCCCTTGAGCGGGCTGGGTCCAAGTTCCCTTAGCTTTTCGATCATATCTGTTGCGATCTCCTGGAGCATGTTTCCCTCGCTGGCAGCGATCCAGCGCAACCAGAAACGATCCTCGTCGATTCCGAATTGTTTGAGAATTTCCGTCACCAGGGCCACCCGGCGCCTGGCCTTGAGGTTGCCGTTGATATAATGGCAGTCTCCGGGCCAGCAACCGCCGACGAGCACGCCGTCTGCCCCATTCAGGAAGGCCTTGACCACATATTTGGGATCAACCATGCCGCTGCACATCACCCGAATGATTTTAATATTCGGCGGGTACGACAGACGGGACGTACCGGCCAAATCCGCGGCAGTGTACGTGCACCAGTTGCAAAAAAAGGCAACGATTGTGGGTTCAAACTCACTCATCTTAATCACTCCTTATGTGGATTAATTCGCTTTCGCCAGTAGGCCATCGATCTCCGCAAAGACCTGTTTGTCTGTAAAATGCCTGATCTTGGCAGCTCCGCTGGGGCAGTGTGCGGCACAACTTCCGCATCCTTTGCATACGGCTTCGTTCACTTGGCTAATGCCTTTAAATTCATTGAATTCTATTGCTGAGTACGCACACAGCCCGATACAGGCCTGGCACCCGATACAGACATCGGGATCGATCCCTGAAATTATCGGGGGCACCTCCACCCGTCCGGAAGCGCTAAGGGCCAGTGCCTCGGCGGCCGCACCTTTGGCCTGGGCAACCGTATCCGGGATATCCTTGGGCCCCTGGCAGGCTCCGGCCAGGAAAACACCGCTGGTAGGCGTAGAAACCGGCTCGAGCTTGGGGTGCTCCTCCTGAAAGAATCCGTCACTCCCGGTGGTAATTCCAAAGATACGGGTTACCTCGTTTGCGTCGGGACGGGCCTCCATTGCGGTGCACAGGATCACCATCTCCACCGGAATTTCCACTATACGGGCAGAGAGCGTATCCTCGGCTTTCACTGTCAGCATACCGTCCTTTTCTTCCACCCGAGACGGTTTGCCGCGAACCATGCGGACGCCTTCACTCTGCACACGCTTGAAAAACTCTTCATACCCTTTACCAAAGCAGCGCATGTCAATATAGAAATTGTACACTTCGGTGTCATGCCCGCATTTGTCCTTAAGGAGATGCGCATACTTAAGCGCGTACATACAGCAAGTGCGCGAGCAGTATTCATGGTAGTTTTTATCACGGCTGCCGATACAGTGGAGGATGGCCACACTTTTCGGAGGCTCGGTGAATTTGAGGCGGTCGGTTGGATCTCGTTTGAGGAGTTTGCCGCTGGTCGGGCCGGTGGCGTTGGACAACCGTTCAAACTCCAGGTTCGTAAAAACGTTGCTGTACTTGCCGTAGCCATACTGCTCCATGGGTGTCGGATCCAGAGGATCGAATCCGGTGGCCACAATGATGGACCCTACCTCGATTTCCTCTACTTTATCTTCCATGCAATGGTTAATCGCTTTTGCTTCGCAGGCGCCAACACACAGTTTGCATTCACAACATCCACCGCAATCCACGCACCGGGCAGCTTCTTTTTTAGCCGCTTTTTCAGAAAAATTCCCGTCAACCTCATCAAAACTGTCAACCCGTTGAACCGGATCCAGATGTTCGGATACCACTCGGGGAGCATGTTCAACATCTTTTGAAATCTCCTGCCAGTCACTGCCCGGAGATTTTTTAGCCGCCTGTTCTTCTGTGTACTGATCGAGATCCTCGCCGTTGATAAAACGGTGTATGGCCTCCACAGCCTTGTGACCTGCGGCCACTGCCTCTATTACCGTTGCCGGTCCGGTCACTGCATCGCCGGCGGCAAATACGTCGGAAATATTGGTTTGTAGCGTGTGTGGGTTCACCCTGAAGGTATTTCTTGAAGTCAGCTCCAGTTCGGACTTTTCTTCGATCCAACTCACATCGATTTTCTGGCCGATGGCCGGTATCACCGCATCGCACGGAATGACGAATTCAGATCCCTCAACCGGCACCGGTCGCCGTCGCCCGCTGGCATCGGGCCGGCCGAGTTCGGTGCGAATACACTCGAACCCTGTCACCGTCCCGTCCATACTCTGGATACTGACCGGAGCCGTAAGGTACGAAAATTCGATCCCTTCCTCTTTGGCGCCCTCTATTTCTTCAGGATAGGCCGGCATTTCCCGTTCAGACCGACGATAAACCACCGTCACTTTCTCAGCCCCGAGACGCTTAACCACACGGGCAGCGTCTATGGCCACATTTCCACCGCCGATGACAATGACCCGGTTGCCTGGAAGATTCCTACTGCCCAGATTCACCGCTCTCAGAAAGCCGACGGCATCGATGACACCTTCGGTCTTATCTTCCCCCGGAATGTGCATCCAGAT
>CAYSUA010000400.1:0-6070 GCA_964433795.1 uncultured Desulfobacteraceae bacterium
GAATTCGACTTTTTACGAATTCATCAAAACTACATACCTGTGTAAGGAAAATGGAGATAAAACATGCGTGACAGTGCCCGGGCTGTAATTATCGGTGGTGGTATTATCGGATGCAGTACCGCATACCACCTGACCCAAATGGGGTGGAGCGACGTGGTGATTTTAGAAAAGGGGGAATTGACCAGCGGCTCCACCTGGCATGCAGCCGGTTTAGTTGGACAGTTGCGTTCGGAACGAAACATCACCCGCATGCTGCAATACAGCGTCAGTCTCTATGAACGGCTCGAAAAGGAGACCGGGTTGACCACCGGGTGGAAGAAAAGTGGCTGCCTGCACCTTGCGAGCACGAAAGAGCGAATGAATGAATTGAAGAAAGGGGCAACCACGGCTCGCAGCTTCGGGCTGGAAATGAATATGATAACTCCTGAAGAGGCTTTGGAACTCTGCCCTATTCTGTCTCTCGATAATATTATCGGGGCCGCATTCATGCCCACCGACGGAGAGGCCGATCCTGCCGGTATTACCCAGGCCATGGCCCGCGGGGCAAGAAGCCGCGGAGCTACGATTTACGAAAACACTCTGGTGACCGGGTTTGACATTGCCAGGAAACGGGTGACAACCGTAAAAACTGATAAGGGCATTATCAAGTGCGATATCGTGATTAACTGTACGGGGATGTGGGGATACCAGGTCGGTCAACTGATGGGGGTCAATATTCCTCTGGTTCCATTTCAGCACCAGTTCCTGGTGACCGATACCATCGACAACCTGCCGCCGAATATGCCCACCATACGGGACAAGGACAGCCTACTCTATTACAAAAAGGAAGTGGGCGGTCTGGTTATGGGCGGATATGAAAGAAACGGAATCCCCTGGTCCGTTGACGGGGTTTCCAACAAATTCAAATCACAGCTTCTCGATCCGGATTTCGATCATTTCGAGTCGCTTTCCACTCCGGCAATGAAACGGACACCGTGTCTTGAGGCAGCAGGAATTAAAAGACTGGTGAATGGCCCGGAAGCGTTTACACCTGACGGCGACGCAATAATGGGCCCTGCTCCGGAGCTTGATAACTGCTATGTGGCTGCAGGATTCAATGCGTTCGGCATTGCTGCCGGTGGTGGTGCAGGACGTATGATGGCGGAATGGGTCGTTGAGGGTGAACCGAGTCTGGATATCTGGTCTCTTGATATTCGAAGATTCGGCCCGCATCACTTGAGCCGGTCGTATACCGTTGAACGGACCCGGGAAATTTACGGCAAACATTATACGATTCACTGGCCCCATGAGGAACACGATTCCGCCCGCGGTGCCCGGCGAAGTCCTTTGTATCCGATACTCAAAGCAAAAGGAGCTGTGTGGGGTGCTAAATACGGTTGGGAGCGGGCCAACTGGTTTGCACCGGATGGAATAGAGCCCAAAGATGAGCTGACCTTCGGTGTTCCCAACTGGTTTGAACACGTGGCAAACGAGCATCGGAATGCCCGGGAAAACGTTGTGATTGTTGACCAGTCCTCCTTTTGCAAATTCGAAGTAAACGGCCCGGGGGCGCTGAATTTCTTAAACCGGCTGTCTGCCAATCAAATTGACAAGCCCGTGGGAACAATAGTTTATACACAAATGTGCAATGATCGCGGAACCATCGAGTGCGATCTCACCATCGCGAGGATTGCCGAGCAAAAATTCTTCCTGGTCGTCGGGACCGCCTTCGGCCTACGCGCCTCCTGGTGGATTAAAAATCACATGCCCTCGGATGGTTCGGTTACTTTTCAAGATGTCACTTCTGCATATGCTGTGATCAATCTGATCGGTCCGAAATCCCGCAGCCTACTGCAAAAGGTGGCCCCGGGCGATTTGAGCAATGAAGGATTTCCCTTCAGTACCTGTAAATCAATTACCGTCGGGTATGCTCCGGTGATGGCGTTTCGCGTGACTTATGTGGGGGAACTGGGATATGAACTCTATGTTCCTTCGGAATCCGCCTGCCATGTCTATGATATGATTTGGGAAGACGGTCGGAATCTGGGCATTTCAAACGGCGGTTACCGCATGATAGCATCCATGCGCCTGGAGAAGGGATATGCGGACTGGGGGTCTGAACTCACTCCGGAATATACTCCGTTCGATGCCGGAGTGGGATTTTGTGTTGCATTGGACAAGGGCGATTTTATCGGGCGTGACGCTCTGGCAAAAATGAAAAAAGAGATGGCGCCATACAAACTCTGCACATTTACGATAGATGCCGAGAAACCGCTGATGATGCAAAACAGTGCACCCATTATTTACAAGGATGAAGTCCTGGGGGTAACCACCAGTGTCGGATATGGTCATACACTTGGGAAAAACATTTGCTACGGATATTTACCCATTGCACACGTCGACCATGACGATGGTTTCAAAATCGAATCATACGGAGAAACCTATACAGCCAAATTGGAATTCAAGCGCGCACTCTATGATCCCGAACGCGAAAAGATTTTAATGTAGTATTTGGATTAGGAGTCCCTTCTGGAACGTAATAAACGGCCTCACCGGATATTACCCACTATTATCATTTCTTTATTTGCAGGCGGCTCGCTCTGGTTTGCATGCAATGCCGTTCTCGGTGATCTGAAACTGCTCTATGGATATACCGATGCGGCTTTAGGGTATGTCACGTCTTCGGTTCAGTTGGGCTTCATCGTCGGTACGCTGCTATTTACCCTTTTTACCGTTTCCGATCGATTTTCTCCACGAGTCGTATTCTTTATCTGCTCGCTTTTGGGGGCGATATCGAACATCGGAATGCTCTTGTCCGGTGATCTGACCTCTCTGCTTTTTCTTCGATTTATGACCGGGTTTTTCCTATCAGGAATTTATCCGGTGGGAATGAAGATCGCAGCCGGTTGGTATCAAAAAGGGCTTGGACGCGCATTGGGATATCTGACGGGGGCATTGGTGCTTGGAACAGCTTTTCCCCATTTATTGAAAACGGTCGGACATGCTTTTTCGTGGAAGGATCTGGTCCCCTGGACATCCATTGTTGCAGCCACCGGGGGGCTGTTATTATTCCTGCTGGTTCCGGATGGACCATATCTTGCCAAAGAATCAAAATTTAACCCGCGGGTGATATACATCATTTTCAAATCAGCAGATTTTCGATCATCTGCTCTAGGTTATTTCGGCCATATGTGGGAACTCTATACGTTGTGGGCGTTCATACCGGTTTTTTTGAGCCGGTATGGAACACATCATGCGGTTCCTATGAATATTCCTTTTTGGTCTTTTTGTATCATAGCAGCAGGAACCATCGGATGCGTTTTAGGAGGGCTCATATCCGTTAAGACCGGAAGTGCACCTGTGGCCGGGATACAACTATTAATTTCCGGGATTTGCTGCATTCTCTCCCCATTGGTATTTTTTTCCCCCAAGGGCGTATTTCTGTTCTTTCTCCTGATCTGGGGAATCACCGTTGCAGGGGACTCACCGCAATTTTCAACCCTCAATGCAAAGACAGCGCCCCAGGATTACGTCGGATCCGCCTTGACCATTGTTACCAGCATCGGGTTTTTTATAACCATCATCAGCATACAACTTGAAAGTGTTCTGGTAAGGGTGTTGAATCCGAATTTCATTTTTATCATGCTGGTCATCGGCCCAGTTTTCGGCCTTGGAAAATTGAGACGAATACTTCATTCCACCGTAAAATAATCACATATAGGAGTTGAATAAAACCCATGTCAAACTTTATGAATATTGAAATCGAGGAAATCCAAATAGTAACCGAAGAAGTAATCGACGCAATGAATCGACTTATTCCTCAACTTTCATCTTCATATGCCCCCCCTTCAATTCAAGATTTAGAACAAATCGTATCTTCTCCGTGCTCGTCATTCTTGGTCGCAAGAGATATAAATCAAAACAGCAAGATTGTCGGAAGCCTGACGCTGGTACTGTATCGAATCCCCACAGGGATTCGGGCATGGATCGAAGACGTGGTGGTGGATATAGACGAACGTAAAAAGGGTATCGGCGAGGCATTGAACCGATTCGCCATTGACTACGCTAGTAAACGGGGTGCACATTCAATCAATCTTACATCCCATCCGAACCGAAAAGCTGCCAATCGTTTGTATCGGGACTTAGGTTTTAAGCAACTTGAAACCAATGTATATCGCTATATTCCCTTCCAATCTAAATGAGAAAGAAGCTTATGTTTTCAAAAGCCATCGTTCGAACGCCGGCTCGATCACTCATCAATGGATTGCGATCGGCAAATTTGGGATCTCCGGATTATGAAAGAGCTTTAGACCAACACGCAGCATATGTAGATGCCCTCGAGCAATGCGGTATAGAAGCAACCGTGCTTGAAACAGACGAACAGTTTCCGGATTCAATCTTTGTCGAGGATACGGCTCTTCTAACCCGGTCGTTTGCCATCGTTACCCGTCCGGGGGCTGCAAGCCGCATGGGAGAAACCCAGAAGATTAAAGCAGCATTAACCCGTCTTTATTCACAAATCGAAAGCATCCAACCGCCGGGTACGGTTGATGGTGGGGATGTGATGATGGTAGGATCGCATTTTTATATCGGCCTTTCCAAGCGAACCAATGCGGAAGGCGCAGAGCAGTTGCTTGATATTCTGAATCGATACCGAATGACCGGGTCCACGGTACCCTTGAAATCGTTTTTGCATTTAAAATCCGGCGTTTCTTATATCGAGAATAACAATCTGGTAATAACCGGAGAATTCATTAAAGCTCCGGAGTTCGCGCATTTTAATCATATAGCTGTTGATGAAACGGAGGGTTACGCTGCCAACTGTATCTGGATCAACGGTACCGTATTGGTGGCGGCAGGGTATCCGCGAATGCGTGCAAAAATAGAGTCCGCAGGCTATGATACCATTGCGCTGGATGTATCGGAATTTAAGAAACTTGACGGTGGGTTGAGCTGCTTGTCATTGAGATTTTAACTGCGGGCATTTACCCTATCCGGAATAAACTTCAAGATCCTGGTGCTGCCCCTTTTCCTCCTGCCTCCGCATCCTTAGAAAACGGACAGACATGTCGTATGGAATCCGGCATTCTTCGATGGATGATCCCACCACTTCTATTTTAGAAAACTCCCCTTCTCCGAATCCTTGATCCCACAGATAATTCAAATAACGAATGTCATCGAAGTCGACGCCCATCACCTCGGTTCCCACCCGATCCACAGACAGGTAGTCGGTTCCGGCAATGGCGATTTTATGAGGGACCGGTTCTCCATTTAATGGTCCGCTGCCCTGCATACCCTCGAATCCGTCCAATACACCGAGATCGATATGCAGGTGCTGCATGACATTAAAGAGATTAAAATCGAGGAGCCGGTTTCCCGCTTCACTGGGATGCATTCTGACCTTGTCCATTAACATAATCGATCCCATAATAACGTTTTTCGCCGTTAATGTGACACCGACCTGCAGATGGGACTTGGGCCTTGTCACCGATATGATATAGTTATCCGGATCGACCATGGTATCCGCCAGTTTGATGGGATGCGGCTTCATGTCCGGATGAATCGCAAATACTCTCTTCCATTCATCCGGGTCGTTCAAATCCACAACCCTCAAACCGAAATGCTTTATCATGTCTTCATAGCCGTATTCCCGAATCGCTCTGTTGAGGCTGCCGAAGGTGGCGCCCTCAGCCAAGGTGATCTCCTTTTCTCCATGGTCTTTTAAAAATTCAGCAATCGCCCAAACAGCATCTCGATGGGTGGCGCTTAAGGGTACATGGGCAGACACGAAATTTACTTTGATAACCGGGTGTCGACCATTGATTTGAATTTCATCCGCTATCAACTCCATTGCTTTTCGGATATTGTCTTTGCGATCTTCTCCTTTTATCAGCGCTACTTTACTCATTTTTATGCTCCATTCGCTTAAGGTATGGGGAATTACAAAATGCGATTAAGCACAAAGCTCAAGTCATTTACAGGAATAGGCTTTGGAGGTGAGCCGATTCGTGCGCGTGTGACTGTCTGAGGTTCCACGTATTAGAGAGCGTTACACCGAACAGCATGAAGGAGTTGCAATAGGCCCTAACTA
>CAYSUA010000401.1:0-1975 GCA_964433795.1 uncultured Desulfobacteraceae bacterium
TAGAGGCGACCTGTAAAATGGCGGCCCCCCCGAGGGAATGCCCGATTAAGACGGCCGGTGGTTTGTAATGGGCATCCATAAATCGGGTCGCAGCCAAAAGATCGTCCACATTGGAAGAAAAACTGGTTTCCGAAAAATCCCCCTCGCTTTCCCCGAGCCCGGTAAAATCGAACCGAAAAACAGCTATTCCCTCATCCGCAAGCGAATGTGAAATGTTATCGACGGCCTTAAAGTTCTTGGTGCAGGTAAAGCAGTGTGCAAACAAAGCATATGCCAGGGGGTCACGCTCAGGCAAATCGAGACGGGCGGAGAGTTTTTGTCCGGACACACTGTTAAACGACAGGTTCTTATAAGACATATCGATACCCACTCATTATATTCCCCACCCTTCTGGCCGCATCTTTTTTTCGGCCTGTGCATCTTCACGACTTATTATTTCTTATTGTCCCTGGGTGTCTAAGTGAAACAATTTAAACGGCGCCTTTAACGTTCTGCCCAAGAGGTTTATTAATCCCTTCCCCACCGATTGAGGAGGCAGAGGGGTAACTTTGGCATTTGTCAAATCGCCGCTGACCTTAAAAGGTATCGAAATGATAGAACCGGCCATTATATCTCGAATAATGGGAATTTTTTTGATGATAAAATTAGCCGTCTGCAACGGCGATACAACAACCTGCATATCGACCTTCTTCTCTACCATATCGATTTCCCCTTCAAACACGATTTCGCTGGAGGGGCTGTCGATAATTCCGTGCATGAGCTTCAGTTTGCCATCTTTCATGTGCCATCGGTTCGTTATCTTTGTGTACGGAAATCCTTCCGTGTCGAGATCGGGAAATTTAAATTTTAATAATTCAGCGACATTGATAAACTCGAATATCTTTGCCAACGCACCGAATCGATAAATTCGACCGTCAGAAGCGTTTAATTCCATATCACCCGTTAACGCCTGAATCGCAAACGGCCCGTATATGTTGGCAGACAAGTTACCTTCATAGTCAAACACACCGTCGGCATACCAAAACCCAGGAAACAGGCACGAAAGCGATTTTTTCAAACTTTTTTTGTCGGCCAATGTCCAAAAATTGAGCATTGTTCCACGAGGAGATACCGTCAGCACTCCGGGGGTGGATATACCGCACAAGTTTGCCTCTAATACATTTACACTGATTTCATTCGGTTTCAATGAAATGTCTGCGTGAAAGGGATTCCAGGTATAATGCCCGTATTTGAAGTAATCGGAGTTTAAACGGACCATGCCGGAAACAGGGAGATCCCACTTTTTCTTATCACTTTCACTTCCGGTCTTTTTGTATTTACTCAGGAATCTCTTTTTGAGATCGTCCCAGAAGATACCACCGGTGGAAAGATCGATATCCAGTTGGATTCCTTTGGGCAACAAACTAATATTGCCATCGAACTCCAAATGCCGGTCCTCCCAATCCAAATCAGCGGTCTGTACCAGTATCTTATTTTTTCGAGCTTTCAGCGCGACCTTGTTAATTCTGAAATCCTTTAGTGACTGCGAAGAAAACCGAATCCTTTCCGCCTCAAGGGAGCCTTCGGCAGTGACTTGAAGCGGCCGATCCATATGTATAAGGGTTTGAAAATCTCCGGACACCTTCCCGTCAAGCAGTTGATCATCCTTTAAAAGTTTATCGATGGTAGATTTTTCCAGATTGCCCTTGAAACTGAGGTTACAGGTATCGGGCTGAAGTTGAATTCGAAAATCAGCTCTGGATGAGGAGTCCTTCAGGCTCAGATTATTTATGAAAAGTGTCTCCCGGGTCTTCGCCAGATCCAGTCGAATGTTAGGACCGTTTTCGGCAGTCATGTTTCCGATAAAATTAATTTCCCCCGTTTTCAACCACTCCAAATTTGCCTGTTCTACATTCATCGGTGGGTAGGGGATCAAAACGTCCGGCAGCTTGATACGTTCTGAAATCCACCGAGATGCTGTGGAGCCGATGTCCCC
>CAYSUA010000401.1:1985-6034 GCA_964433795.1 uncultured Desulfobacteraceae bacterium
ACTTCTGGGTGCTTCCCCATGTAATCCCGCAACCCTCCGCTGATGGACACTGCTGCATCTTTGAATCCAACGCCCAGACCGTTGAGAACGATTTGACTGCGATTTAAGTTAAAATTCCCCTCTGACAATTGAAGTCCGTCATTAAATGTCGGCGTTCTCAGGCTTAAATCCTTGACATTTCCATCCACCTGGATGGCCCATTGTTTCGGGCGGAAAAGATCCCCATGAACCTCTGCATGATTAATTCCTATCCGTCCTTTAACATGGGAAACGCTTTTCAATTGGGGGCTCATATTTTCCAGAGACAAAAGCCACGGAAATATTTCCTGCGATACGATATCTGATTTTCCAAAACGTAATTTTAATGACGGTTTCTTTGCCCAATCAAAGGTAGAGGCAATGTCGGAGAAACGGCTCGATTTAAGACTCAAGGTCACACCTTTGGTATCGATTCGTCGCCCTTTGTAGCGGAAAGAGCTTCCCTTGATCATTAAGGGGAAAGGGACTCTCTGATACTTGGTGGTGAAAGCAAAATCAGAAACATCGACTTGGGTTTTTACTCCCCCCTTATCCAGGTTTAATTTCAAGTTCCCGAATGCTTTGCCTTTGAAATCTTCAAGTTGTTTGAGCTCTGTCTCAAAACTTTTGTTTTTTATATATCGATTCAAAATGGGAGGCAGTTGAGACAAATCGGCCGTTATATTGATATCCAGATTAAATCGACGGTCTCCGTCTTTTAAACCGAGCAGCAAGGTTCCGTCTTTCCCACCGGAGTTCCCAAGCTGTGCTCTGAGCTCACTTCCTTTCAATGCTCCCTTTGAGATTAAAGCCTTTCCGTCTACATCAGACAACCGCATATCGGTAATTGCTATGTAGACATCGCCATCGGTCAGGCGGCCGTCAATAACAATATTATCCAAGTTACCGAGTTCGGCTAACGTATTTCCGGTTGCCGATACCGCAATGTATGGAATGCGTCCTCCCTTAATAGTGTTGAATACATTCCGTATAACAGGGTGTTCACCGGATATATCCAGGACCGTTTTACGAAGAGAAGAGACATCGATTTTTTTTCCTTCACACTTCAATTTGATATTTTCCCCGGCAGTGCTCATCTGCACCTCACCGGAAAGGCTCAGTCTTGGGGATTTAAAGCTCAGGGAGGTCAGTGAAGCCGACAAGTCATTGCGGGAAAGCTTTATATCACCCCTCAATCTGCTGCCTTCAAAGACAATGGCCTTTCCTCCTCGGTGAAGGTGCAGGAAAGGCATGGCACCGTTTATATCAATGGCAAGATTCTCATAGCTGTCGAATTTAAATGCCAGATTCAAATCGACTTTACTATCGCCGATTCTAAAATCCGTATCGGCAGAAACGGTATTCAAAAGCTCTTGGGGCTTCAATCCGGAAATATCGATTTTCCCTGACATTTCACGTTTGCTTCGATCCAGGGTCGCTCGAAAAGAAATTTCATCTCCGATATTGGAGCTGCTCCGGATGTTGAGGACTAGGTCGTTATTTTTTGCTTCAAGCTCCCAATCCACTTCACTCAGTGTGAGAACGGTCACCCCCGCTTTCACGTATACAGCCTTTCCATTATGAATAAAAAACGTCTGGCCCGGAGCGATGACCGCCGCGAGTTCCTCTATCCCCGGCATTAAGGATTCAAAAAAAAGGTTAAGTAATTCGGACGCTTTTTTCGGTTTCTGACTTTCCGGTTGTTCGAGCACGGTAACGGAAAAAAGCGGGGACTCGAGGAAAATCTCATTTACGGAAGTTCTTCCAGCCAACAGGGAAGGTATATCCAGTTGTATCCTCATGGATTCAAATCGAGCATTTGAACGGGGATTAATGATTACATTGCCTTTCCGAATAATGAGCCGGGGAAATGGCAGAAAGGATATGTCCAACCGCTCGTATTCGATTTTTCCCCCAAGATTTTTAGAAATGGTTTTCTGAATCACGGCCTTGAAGAAATCCTGATTTACAAATTGGGGAAGGAGCAGCAAGAAGATAACAGAAAGGAGCAGTAGAACACCAAAGCCTGAAATGAACCAGATCGAGATTTTTTTCAACCTTCTCATTCTGTTATCCTGTTTTTAAATGATACTTCACCGGGTCAAGTCCATATTGACATATATCGGCTCGGTGTCAAAGAGAGCTCCGGGGTTTAAGATATTCTCAGGATCAAAAACAGCTTTTATTTTCCGCAGATATTTATAGGCCGGGCCGAGTTCCGGTTCAAGATATACGGATCGTGACCTGCCGGCATTATGCTCGCCTACCAGTGTTCCGTTGTATTGTTTGACGAGGTTAAATGCTTCACGGGATACTGTCATAATTTGTTCCTTGAGATCACCGATTTTCGGATTAAAAAACGGCCTTGCATGAATACTGCCGAAACCGAGATGACCAAAGTATGCTATTTGGTGATCCAGCCGATTCATTAAACTGTTGAGCCCTTTAATTACCGGCCCAAGGTCCTTTAGGTGAATGGCGACATCATCAATAATGGAAGAGAGAATCCACTCTTTCGAACCGGCATATTTCCAGAGCGATGGCAAAACACGGCGGCGGTTTTCCCAGAGTGCTTTCTCTTCTTCACTGCCGGCAGCCACTTCTCTGATTTCTGCCACGTCATAGGTTTCGATGATTTCCTTTCCGGTCATGGCCTGTTCGGCAGATTCATCAAATTCCACCATCAATGTCTGAGTAATTTCCGGATCTGAAAGGTTGAGGATTTTCCCATCGACCTGTTTCAAACATGTCGCATCGGCAAACTCGAGGGCGGCAGGATCAAGAGCCTTGAGCCGAATGGCAGCATCGACAAATTGATCGAAATCTCTAAAATGGGCGACAAAAGTTCCCAGGGAAACCCGGTGCCGTATCGGCTTCAGTCGAATCTCCGTGACCATACCCAGCGTCCCGATGCTCCCCACCATGAGGTGGGTAGCGATGTCTCTGGGATCGAAATAGGCGGACAGAGCATTTAAATTATATCCGCCGGCAATATAAGGACGCTTGGCAACGATACCCCGACTCTCGGTATCGGATAAATAATCTTCCCGAATTCGAATTAACCTTTCGGAAAGCCGCAACGGAAGCGGATTTCGGGTATCAACAATCTCGCCGTTTGGGATGACAAATCGAAGGGAGGTTACAAAAGCATCTATAGTTCCATATCTTGCAGTCCTCGGTCCGGTCGAGCGGGTACCGATATTTCCCCCCAAAGCGCATAATGCACTGCTTGAAGGTACGGACGGCAGCATAAAATTCCGCTCCGACATCTGCTTGAGAAAGCTATCCAAAATGGCGCCCGGTTGAACAACGGTTTCCTCCTCGACCGAAAGAACCCGGTTTAAATACTTCTTAAAGTTTACAATAATCCCATCGCCGATTCCCGCACCGCTGAGTCCGCTGCCTCCGCTCCGGCCGACAATATTGAGCCCTTGGTTGCGGGCAAATTCAAGGGTTTTGATAATGTCTGTTTCCGATTTGGGTTCGACGACAAGTTTAGGCAAAATGCGATAGGAACTTGCATCTTTGCTGAATTTTTCCAGAACAGCCGGGTCGGAATGAACATCGCCCTTAATCTTTAATGCAGCCGAATCCACAGAACCGATTAATCCTCACCCTTTCCACAGCCGGTTATTTGGCGGTTAATTCCTGTTTTGCTATCTCCGATTTCACTGTTGCCTCGACATATTTGTTTCCCGCACTGTCCAATGAATATTCAATTCCTTCTTTTACCAACTGCTTTGCTTTACCGATAAGATACGGGTCTGTGGCATACTGTGCCGCCTCGCTGAGTGTGAGTTTTACACCGAAATCGATCCCTTCTTTTGCAAGCTGCTTTGATTTACCGATTATATACGGATCTGTAGCAATCTGTTTTGCTTCTGTGGCTACACGGTTCAAGCCAAACTCTATCCCTTCTTTCACCAGCTGCTTGGTTTTACCGATTAATTCCGGATCTACCGCAGCCTGCTTCGCTTCGGTAGCTAGTTTCTGTCCGAAAAAGGCCTGATTATTAGGCGTTAAAAAAATTG
>CAYSUA010000402.1:0-6031 GCA_964433795.1 uncultured Desulfobacteraceae bacterium
CCTATCCCTAATCCCGTGACAATTGAATCTTTGGTACATTTTCATGCTGCTAGGTAGATTTTGTTTTTCTTGACATGAAATCTGCAGGCAATTAAAATGAATGAATATTCATTCATTTTGTTTTATGGAGGTTTGCCATCGGGCGGCGTGATAAAACCAATGACAAGTATCAGCGGATCTTGGAAGCTTCGGTCAACGTATTCGCTGATCATGGATTTCACCAATCCACCGTATCCCAGATCGCAAAAGAAGCCGATGTGGCCGACGGAACCATCTACCTCTATTTTAAAAACAAAGAAGATATCCTCGTTCAGATCTTCAATTATAAAACCAAACAGATATTCGAACGATTCCGGGAAGTGGTGGACAGCGCAGACAACCCCATTGAAAAACTTCGAAACCTAATCCACCGTCATCTTCAGGAATTTCAGCAAGACAGGAACCTGGCAGTCGTATACCTGGCCGAGACCCGCCAGATCAACCGCGTGATGGAAGACCAGATAAAAATCATGTCAAAAATGTATTTTGATCTGGTTGCAGAGATACTGGAACAGGGTCAGCAGGACGGTAACTTCAGAAAAGCGCTCTACTTGGGATTGGTTAAGCGCCACATCCTCGGCAGTGTGGATGAGGTGATCAGCACCTGGCTCCACGCAGACGGCAAATACGACCTGGTTTCCATGGCAGATCCCCTGGTGGATCTATTTATCAATGGAATTGGAACATAGGAGATTATGAAATATGGCCCAGTTAATTTCCGATCGCAGAGATGTGGATTTTGTTCTTCATGAGCAACTAAAGGTCTCGGATCTTTGTCAACACCCCCGATTTTCCGATCTCAATAAAAAAGCCATCGATATGATTATTACCGAGGCCGGCCAGCTAGCCGTAAAAGAGATCCTTCCCACGATGAAAATCGGTGACGAGGAAGGGGTGGAATTCCACAAAGGGACGGTAACCATTCCTGATGCCTTTCATCGTGCATACCGCCTGTATCGAGAAGGGGAATGGGTGTCCATGACCGATGATCCGGATTGGGGCGGGCAGGGACTCCCTCATACCGTAACGCTTGCATCCCAGGAGTTTTTCGTGGGAGCCAACTGCTCCTTTATGATCTATCCCGGATTAACCCACAGTGTAGGGACCCTCGTCGAAATTTATGGTACGGATAAACAGAAAGATCTCTACCTTA
Source organism: uncultured Desulfobacteraceae bacterium (assembly GCA_964433795.1). Lineage (GTDB taxonomy): Bacteria > Desulfobacterota > Desulfobacteria > Desulfobacterales > SURF-15 > DUZK01. The sequence continues at coordinate 1,193 of CAYSUA010000402.1, forward strand.
GAAACCTTTATACCGGAAAATGGTGCGGCACCATGCTGCTGACCGAGCCCCAAGCCGGCTCGGATGTGGGGGCGTTAACCACCATCGCGGTAAAAAATCCGGATGGGACCTATTCCATATCCGGATCCAAAATATTTATCTCAAGCGGGGAGCATGACCTCACCGATAATATTGTTCATCCGGTTTTGGCCAGGATCGAAGGTGCGCCGGCTGGAACCAAAGGCATATCCCTGTTTCTGGTTCCAAAGTATCGGGTGAATGATGACGGTAGCCTCGGGGAGTTCAACGATGTGGTCTGCACCGGCATTGAAAAGAAAATGGGTATCCACGGCAATGCCACCTGCTCTTTGACACTCGGTGGAAATGGCGAGTGCAGAGGCACCCTGCTTGGCGAAGAGAATAAAGGCATGCGGGCCATGTTCCGGATGATGAATGAAGCAAGGCTTCTTGTGGGATTACAAGGTTTTTCGTTTGCAACCACAGCCTATATGTATGCGATCAATTATGCCAAGGAGCGCATCCAGGGAAAACACCTGCTCCAAATGAGAGACCCGGAATCCCCCTCGGTTCCCATTATCGAACATCCGGATATCAGACGCATCCTGTTGACCATGAAAGCCTATGTGGAAGGCATGCGAAGCCTTCTATATTATGTCAGTTTTTTGACCGATCTCATCCTGGTAACCGATGACCCTGAAGACAAGGCAACATATCAGGGGATGATCGATATCTTGATTCCCATTGCCAAAGGCTATGTCACCGACCGGGCGTTTGAAGTCTGCAACCACGGGCTTCAAATATACGGCGGATACGGCTACACCAAAGATTATCCCATGGAGCAGCTGGTTCGGGATTGTCGCATCACCATGATATATGAGGGAACAAACGGCATTCAAGCCATGGATCTGTTGGGACGAAAACTCGGCCTGAATAACGGAAAAGCGGTAATGGATCTCATGTCGGAGATCCAAAAGACCGCGGCCGAGGCAAAAGCGGTTCCGGAACTGGACGACATGGCCGAAGCGGTTGAAGCAGCCGTCAACAAGCTGGGAGAAACCGCCCTCCATTTGGGAGCAAAAGCCATGTCTAAAGAGATTCTCACCGCCTTTGCCCATGCCTATCCGTTTATGGAGATTTCCGGCGATGTGGTGATGGCCTGGATGCTGCTTTGGCGGGCGGTCATCGCCATGAATGCTTTAAAAGGCGGCGCTCAGAAAAAAGATAAAGCGTATTATGAAGGGCAAATTAAAAGTGCCGAGTTTTTTATTCATACCATCCTTCCCGTCACCCTCGGGAAGATGAATGCCGTATTGAAAACAAGCGGTTCCGCCATGGAAATCTCTGAGGCATCCTTTGGCGGATAACAGCGTGGAGCGGGTCAAGATAGGGATCGTTTGGCCAATTCTTCGTCTTTCAGCTCCTTTCGGAGTATTTTTCCAACATTCGATTTTGGAAGGTCCTCACGAAATTCAATCTCTTCCGGCAGCTTATATTTTGCCAACCGGGTTTTACAAAAATCCATGAGCTCCTCCGGGGTTGCGGTCTGCCCCTCCTTTAACACCACAAACACCTTCACGGCTTCTCCCCTAAGGGAATGGGGGATTCCGATACAGCATGCCTCTTTTACATTGGGATGTTCGTAAAATACTTCTTCCACATCTCTCGGATAGATATTAAACCCGCCGGATATGATCATATCCTTTTTCCGATCGATGATATAAAAATATCCGTCTTCATCCATTTTGGCGATATCTCCGGTATAAAGCCAGCCATTCTTCAAGGTGGCAGCGGTTTCATCCGGCATGTTCCAGTATCCTTTCATCACCTGAGGGCCCTTTATCAACAATTCACCGGTTTCTCCGACCGGGACATCGGTTTCGCCGTTATCCAAATCGACGATGCGACAGGTGGTGTCGGAAACGGGAACTCCGATACTCCCGATCTTTCGCTTGCCTTCGGCAAAGGGATTCACATGGGTGACAGGGGCGGCCTCGGTCAACCCGTACCCTTCGACAATGACGGCTCCGGTTTTCCTTTCAAACTCTTCAATGACTTCCACCGGCAGCGGCGAGCTCCCGGAAAAACAACCGTCGATTGAAGTGAGATCCGTTTTTTGGATATCCGGATGATTCAGCATCCCGATGTACATGGTGGGCACCAGGGGTGCAAAAGTCGGCCGGTATTTGCGGATGGTTTCCAACAAGACATCCGGCTGGGGTTTGGGAACGAGAATATTAGTCCAAGCCATGTGGATGGAAAAATTCATGGAGGTGGTGAGACCGAAAACATGGAAAAACGGCAACGCCCCCAACATGATTTCACCGGACAAGTCAAACCCGGGGAACCAGGCTCTCAACTGCTGAACCTGAATGCTCAAGTTGCCGTGGGTCAGTATCACCCCTTTGGATATACCGGTGGTACCTCCGGTGTACTGATACATGGCATGGTCTTCAAAGGAGAGTTCAATATCCGCGGGGTCTGCGTAATTGCCCATCAGCAGGTCCTTCCATCGGTACACCTCTTCAGCCGACTTGACCGTTGCCGCCAGCTTTTTCTTTTTTCCGAAAATCTTGAAAAGCAGCGTCTTTGGAAACGGCAAATAATCACCGATGGTGGTATAGACAATTTGCCGGATGTCGGTTTTGGGCCTCAGATCGATCATCCGATTGCATAGCAGGTCTAACGTGATCAGAACCTTAGACCCGGAGTCGTTTAATTGATGCTCGAGCTCTCGATCCGTGTATAAGGGATTGTTCATGACGGCGATGGCGCCGATCTTCAATACGGCAAAATAACTCGCAACGCAGGGAATCAAATTGGGCAGCAGGATGGCCACCCGATCTCCTCGCCCTACTCCAAATTCATTTAAACAGGCGGCAAATCGATCCACCATACCTTTAAGTTCTCTATATGTAATTTGATACCCTTGAAATTTAAGGGCTGCTTTTTCGGGATAGGTGTTGGCTGTGGAGTTGAGGATCTCGGGCAGTGAGATTCTTTCATAGTCGATGATACCCGGGACTTCCGGTTCATAGTGATTCAACCAGGGTTTTTCATCGTAAAGGGATTGGGTCATCTTTTTCTTGACGGGAAATATCAGGTTCTATAAAATGAATGAGTATTCATTCAGTATTTCAACCATTTTGAATGAATTTTCTTTATACATCATACAATATCGCATTCAACCTTAGATGGGAAGTGAAAAATGGAACCTGCGTTGATTTCACCGGCCAAAGCATCGCTTTTCGGAATTCCGGCAATCCTTTTTTCCATACTCATCCCGATTTTGGGACTTGGACTCCTGGTTTTTATCCTCCGGAAAAGATTATATCCTCTGTTTTCGGCCCAAAGCGATCCCCGAACCGACAATGTCAAAGAACGCCTCATCCGAACGTTCCTCTATCCGCACCACCGCATGCCCCGGTACCTGCTGGTCAGTTTTATACATATTACCATGATGTCCGGATTCATTATTCTCTCATTGAGATGGATCACGCTTCCCATAATCGGCATCTGGGACGGATTTGTCATTCCCGGATTGGGAGGCGTATTGGGAAACATCTATACCAATGTTAAAGATCTTGTGGCTTCATTGGTGTTGATCATGTCCGTATTTGCCTTGATTCGAAGGGGTGTTTTCAAACCGGATCGATATACCGTACCGTCTCGATACGGAAAGGATCGCAGCCAGGAGACCCTGGTGGTTCTCGGGCTCATCGCGGGGCTCATGATCCTGGATATGCTGTTTCAGGGAAGCAGCGTGGCGGCACAAATCCAAAAAGGGGGGCAGCCGGAAATGTTGATTCCGGCAACCGGTATCTGGTGTACGATTTATTTGATGTCGGATATCCCTTTGCCGATATTACAAAAAATTCATGTCAGCACCTATTTCATTCATGAACTGTTTTTTTTCTCGCTGCTGTGCCTGCTGCCGTTTGGCCGTTTTTTTCATTTAATCACCGCTCTGCCGGATCTCTTCTCCATGAAATTGGACAAGGGAACGATCAAACCCGTCCAGTGGGGGCTCTCTGAAGAGGAAATTGAAGGCTTGGACTCTTTTGGAGTCAAAAAGTTTGAAGATTTTACCTGGAAACATGTCCTCGACTTTTTCTCATGTGCCGATTGCGGACGATGCTCGGATCAATGTCCGGCAAACGCCGTGGGACGTCCCTTGTCTCCACGATTCATTTCCATGAAATCAAGGGATTACTGTTACAACGCCTATCCCATCACCGGACTGTCCCAAAACGGAAAGCCTTTAATCGGAAATATTTTGGAAGAAGACGAGATTTGGTCCTGCACCACCTGCGGCGCATGTGAGGAAGAATGTCCGCTGCTGATCGAGTACATCGATAAAATCGTGGATCTGAGACGCGGGATGGTGGATGACGGGCTGGTCCCCCAATCCCTTCAAAAACCGCTTCAAGCGCTTGAAAAAAGAGGGAATCCTTACGGCAAGATGGAAAAAAAACGGGCTGACTGGACAAAGGATTTACCCGAAAATTGTGAAATAAAGATCCTCGACAAGAAGAATAATGCGGATACCCTCTATTTTGTGGACAGCATCACTTCATACGATGATCACATACAGGATATTGCCAAATCCACAGTAAACGTTTTGAATGCCGCTGAAATCGATTTCGGCATACTGGGCCCTGCGGAAAAGGACAGCGGCCACGAGGTTCGACGCTTTGGGGAGGAAATGCTGTTTTGGGAACTCCGGGATCAAAATATCGATGCGATTATCAATTCAGGCGTCCAGCGGATCGTTACCGCAGACCCCCATGCTTACAATGCGCTGAAACATGACTATACCGATATTCCAGCTGTTGAACATAT
>CAYSUA010000403.1:0-6023 GCA_964433795.1 uncultured Desulfobacteraceae bacterium
TTGATGGAGGTTTCTGCATAACCGGAAAAGATTAAAGACCGGTTGTGGGGCGACGTTTTCCGAATGCTATTTCACAGGGGGAGTTTTTCGTCACATGCTTTTTCAACTTTTTGCAATAGAGGGACTGAAAAGTTCCACAGCTGCCGTCCAGGGCATCCAGTTTTGCAAAATCAGCATGCTTGCATCGTAAATCGCACCACCTGATTTGGTGGGTGGTAACCCCCGCGTTTTTCGCCATTGGACCGGCTCCCTATTCCCAAAATGTATCGAGGGTGAGCCTGCGTTTTTCGATATGGGCAAGGGTCCGGTTCAGGAAATCCTCCATACTGATACCGTAACGGACCTTTCCATCCAGGGTCCGAACGGCAAGGGTGCCGGCATCCCTTTCCTTTGCCCCGATGGTTAATATTAGCGGAATTTGACTGATCTGGGCTTCGCGTATTTTTTTGTTCAGGCTTTCGGTACGGCCGTCCACTTCGGTCCTGAGTCCTGCCGCCCTCAATTTTTCATCGATTTCTTCGGCATAGGGTACCAGTTCATCATTGATGGGAAGAGATATGACCTGCACCGGTGACATCCACAGGGGAAATTTCCCGGCAAAATGCTCAATGAGAATTCCTAAAAACCTTTCGATGGACCCGAATATGGTTCGATGGATGATGGTCGGGCGGTGCCGTTCATTGTCCTTGTCGATATAGAAGAGATCGAACCGCTCCGGCAGCGACATGTCCAGCTGAATGGTTCCGCACTGCCAGGTTCTTCCCAGGGCATCTTTGATATGGACATCGATTTTGGGTCCGTAGAAGGCGCCGTCTCCTTCGTTGACCTTATATTCCTTGTTATAGGCGATGAGCGCGGATTCCAATCCGGTTGTGGCAAGCTCCCACTGTTCATCGGTGCCGATGGATTTTTCCGGGCGTGTGGAAAGCTCGAGATGAAAACCGAGACCGAATGTACTGTAGAGTCTTTCCACCAAGTGGAGCACCCTCAGGATCTCTTTATGAATCTGATCCGGGGTCATAAACACGTGGGCGTCGTCTTGATGAAACGCCCGAACCCTGAACAAACCGGATAGCACTCCGCTCAACTCATGCCGGTGAACCAGACCCACTTCAGCGGCCCGTAGCGGTAAATCCTTGTAGGAGTGGTGTTTCTGGTTATAAACCAGCATTCCACCCGGGCAATTCATGGGCTTGATGGCATATTCCGTTTCGTCTATTTCCGAGGTATACATGTTTTCCCGGTAGTTTTCCCAGTGCCCGCTCCGCTCCCATAAATTCCGCTGAAGCATGATCGGTGTCTTGATCTCTACATACCCGTCTCTTTTATGTTCCAGTCTCCAGAAATCGATAAGCGCGTTCCAGATTTCCATCCCCTTTGGATGGAAAAAAGGCATTCCCGGGGCTTCATCATGGAAGCTGAAAAGATCGAGAGCGATTCCGATCTTTCGATGATTCCGTTTTTTCGCCTCTTCCAACATATAAAGGTATTCATCCAATTCCTTTTTGTTGAAAAAAGCGGTTCCGTAAATCCGCTGGAGCTGTTCCCTGTTTTGATCGGCTCGCCAGTATGCTCCGGATACCTTCATCAGCTTGAAGGCTTTGATGAATCCGGTATGCGGGACATGCGGCCCGCGACAAAGATCCGTGAACTCACCATCATCATAGAAAGAAATGGTTCCGTCTTCCAATTCCGAGATGAGTTCCGTCTTGTAGGGCTCTTCTTTATAGAAGTCTACGGCTTCGCTCTTGGCCACTTCTTTCCGTTTAAAAGGATATTTGGCCTGGACGATTTTTCTCATCTCTTTTTCAATCTTGGAAAAATCATCCTCGGAAACCGGCTCCATATCGATATCGTAATAAAACCCGTCTTCCACTACGGGACCGATGGTCAGCTTTGCATTTTTGTAAACCCGCAAAATCGCCTGGGCCATCACATGGGCAGCACTGTGCCGCATGATCTCAAGCCCTTCGGGATCGCTGGTGGTGATAAACCGAACGCCGGCATCCGATTCAATGTTCGAATGGATATCGGTCTGTATACCGTCAACCTCCATAGCGACGCAGTTGCGTGCAAAACCGTCGGATATGCTCTTTGCCACATCCAGGCCTGACGGGACTTCCGGAAAACTCTTTATGCTTTTATCTGGAAATGTTATGTTGATCATTGTTTACTCGCACCATTTTTTTAAGATATATCGATAATCTGGGTCATCTTAAAACACTGCAAAAAGTAATCCAACTTTTGCTTAGAGCCTTAAGATTACATAAGTTATCGAAATTTAGGGGATACCGTTATTCGGGTCAAGAAAAAAATGAAAGCTTCCGAACAACTGAACTATCAATATATTGACACTGCTGCAAAGCTCGACACGGTTGCGAACAGCCTGGTTCAGCAGAAAACGGTTGCCGTGGATCTGGAAGCAGATTCCATGCACCATTACAAGGAGAAGATCTGCCTGATTCAGATTGCTACCCGAAAAACCTGTGTCATCATAGATCCGCTCCAAATTCAAGACCTGTCACCTCTGAACAGTCTGTTTGCAAACCCGGAAATTCAAAAGATCTTTCACGGTGCGGACTATGATGTCCGATCACTCTATAGAGATTTCAGCATTCGAATACAAAATCTGTTTGATACCGAGTTGGCCTGCCGTTTTCTGGGGGTTCCGGAAACCGGACTGGATGCGGTACTGTTAAAACGGTATGACGTCCAGCTTAACAAACGGTTTCAAAAAAAGGATTGGTCCAGGCGGCCCCTGCCAAAGGAAATGATCGATTATGCAGCCGGCGATGTCTTCTATCTCATCCCGCTTGCATCTCAGCTGCAAAGAGAACTCAAAGCAAAGGGCCGATTATCATGGACTCGGGAAGAATGTGATCTTCTCAGGAATGTTAGACCCACTGCCAATAATGAGGAGCCGTTGTATCTTAGGTTTAAAGGAGCAGGAAGACTCAATCCCCGGAGCCTGACCATTTTGGAAGCGCTGCTTCAGATGAGAGACGGGATCGCACAAAAAAAAGACAGGCCGTGGTTTAAAATCCTGCGAAACCAGACCCTTCTCAATATCGCCGTTGCGCAATCATCAAATCCGGAATTTCTTTTGAACAACCGGCTGCTCTCACCAAAAGAAATCTCAAGATACGGGAGCGTTATATCCAGGGCAATCAACAAGGCGTTGGCGGTTCCGGAGAATTGTCTTCTGAAATATCCTTACCGACAGACCCCCAGAGTGAAACCGTCTGCCAGAAAAAGGATCAAGCAGCTCAGGCAATGGAGGGAAGATAAAGCGAAAACCCTCCAGTTTAATCCGGCCATGATCTGCAACAAAACGCTTATGTCGATTATTGCCCACGAAAACCCGAAAACCATAACCGAATTAAGGACGATTGGGGAAATAAAAGACTGGCAGTTTCAAACCTTTGGGCAGGAACTGGTGGATGCATTAAAAAGTGGATAAATTACTCTCGCAGAGCACACGGAGAACTCAGAGTTTCTGAGCTGAATCCCTGAGAGGGGGATTCAGCTCAAGCTTCCATCCCGCTATCGCGGGAGACGTTTTACTTGAATAATGCACACAATCACTACTCCACCAAAGGCGGCTGATCAGTGGGTCTGATTTTTCCCTCTCAAAAAATCAGACCCAAAATAACAATCTCTGTGCTCTCTGAGAGCTCGAGCGACTGAAGGGAGCGGGCGAGAGAGTTTTTTGATCCGGAGAAAACATTTAATGAGTAAGCTTGAAAAAAGACTGATCATTTTTGCCATCATATTTGTACTGGTATATGTCTGTGCAATCATAGCGACTGTCAAATCACGCGTCGATACATCTCAGAAACCAACCCGTCTTGAATCAGCGACCCCTACGGAAGAAGAAGGGCGGCTGATGCTGGCCGAGCTGCTTCTTCCCATGGCTGTTCTTTTCACGCTTTCTGTCTGTTTTATCTTGGTTAGGAAGAAGAGAATGAAGACGTACCAGACGCTGGACGAACCGGATGATGCTTAAAGATTATCTGCGAAAATACCGGCCCTTTAAATTTTTGTTACCGGATAAAGAAATGCGACAGCCGCCGGCCCTGAAGACAGACCGTTTGCTTCTCAGGCCGTTTACAGCCGCCGATGCTGAAGATATTCAACAACTGGCCGGAGACCCGGCCATTGCCGACACCACCTTGAATATTCCGCATCCTTACGACATCGAAAGGGCCAAAGAATGGATTGACGCCCTTCAGCCGCAATTTGAAAAAGGCAGACGCACCGTCTTCGCCATGATCGATGGTAAAATGGATAATTTTATCGGCGCAATTGAATTGAGAATCGATCAGCGGTACCAGAGAGGCGAACTCGGTTACTGGATCGGAAAGCCCTTTTGGAACAACGGCTACTGCACGGAAGCCGGTCAGGCGGTTTTGGCGTACGGGTTTGCCCGATTAAACCTGAACCGGATTTATGCCAATCACTTCTCCCGAAACGAATCGTCCGGCAGGGTGATGCTGAAGCTGGGAATGCTCCACGAAGGACACGCCCGACAGCACGTGAAGAAAAGCGATCATTTCGAAGACATCGAAATTTACGGCATTCTCAAAGAAGAATGGGAAGCCGCCCAAACGCCCGCCACCCCTTAATCCCAAACAATTGATTTATTCCCAATGCCGATCAGCCTTGGCGTGGTCACCGATGATCGCCTGAACGATATCCGAATTGTTGGGTGGGCAGCCCTTGACGTGCCGGTCGGTTTTCTTTTCTTTCGGCACACATCGGCCCACCGTTATTAATCCCTCTCTCGGCAAAGCCTCCGGGATCTCCGGATCGCCCGTAATGATGGTAATACCGGGAAGGTAGTTCAATTGATCGGATTCTTTGATATCGAACACAGAACTCATCACCCCCATGCGGCAGCCGGTGCAGGTGGCCTCTCCGTATAACATGTCGAACCCTTCGATCTTTATCCGGTCATCTTCGAGTACCCGCATGAATCGCCGGTATACGGACGCTATGGATTCACCGACAACTTCTATTGCTTCTCTGCTCATCACCCCCAAACCACGTTGCGCCGCTTCACGGGTAATGGGCACCTCCTCCGGTTCAAAACCGGTGATGAATCCGCATACGGCATCCACGGCCACCGCATCTTGACCGGCCACTATCAGATCCATTTCAACCGGTTTTCCGAAGATGGGTCCCAGGCCTTCCTGGCAGTAAATGGCATCCACGATCGACAGCTGCGGCTTCAACGCCTCATACCAATCCACACAGGCCTCAAACACACCCTGCTGGTGAAACTCACGCTTGTACTTGTCCGACAGCAGCCCTTTCAGTTTTTTTATTGCAAGGGTAAGCTCCATCTGGTCATGGGTTTTAAGCTTTGCAACCGGAATGATGACATCCGCTTCCATAACCGGTTTGAAGGTCTGAATCTCTTTAAAAATCTTTCCATTCGGTATCTCCATCATCACATGATCTGTCTCCTTCAGGTCCACCACGTCATACCCCAGATCCCTCAATTCCCGGTAGCCGGAATCCTGGATGACTTTTTCAGAATCGATGCCGATGGCCGAAGATTCCGCAATGATCGGATTTGCCCCGGCGCCTTTTACGATATCTGCCACAGCTCGGGTGACTTCCGGCAGCGTGATAGCCGCCTGTTCGCGCTTCGGCACCACGGAAACCCAGCTCGGGTTGACGAGAACCTGTTGACCGGGTCGAACGAACTCCCGGATCCCCCCGATGAGATCCACCGCCTTTTCAACAGCGTTTAAGATCTGTTCATACTCGGGAGACTGTTCTGTTCTAGCAATTGAGACTTTGGGTATTGTCGCCATTTTCGCCTTCCTTCCTGATCGAATAAAGATAAGTGGATCCCTAATGGTTGCGATTGAAAATATATATTTTAGCCGCAGACACACACAGACATACGCAGACAATAAAGATTATTTGCCTGGGCGACTTGCCCAGGCAAAAGCTTCAGATGCCTTTCAGGCATAAGCTTAATTATTATCGCGAAGCGATTGACTGTTTTTGCC
>CAYSUA010000404.1:0-6012 GCA_964433795.1 uncultured Desulfobacteraceae bacterium
AAATTTCTTCAAGTGGCTTAAAATCAGAAATATATCCCATTAATTCAAACCTCTCAGGGCATAACCAGGTTTCTTTTTTATTCTATTCTGCAGACGGTATCATCACACGGGCAGCTTCCATCGACATCATAGGCATAAAGGATCCTGGATTCCATTTCAGATCGTTCAGCCGAAATGGGACTGAATTGATCTTGTGAAACGCTCTTCAGAAGTTCCGATCTGCTGGGTATGGATTCAAGACCGGTGTGGATGATCTTCCCTGTTGAACCGTCAAGAATTTCAGCATCTTCCCCGTTGGTTACGACAACCACGGGAATCTGATAAGAAGCGAGAAGGCGTGAAGCGGCCAGCGCCGGCCGAAGTCGGGTCACGATAGAGCCCGGACCATATTTAATGATCATAAGCATCCGTTTCGACAGGGTGATCCCGTAATCGATTTTAATGACGGCGCATTTGTCCCCTGCCCGGACAAAAAGCTCTAATCGTGGGGATATATCGGGTCTTAAAAAACCCTTCTGCTCCACGAGTATCCGGGATACTTTTTGACGATACCGTTCATCATGGGTATCCTTTAAAATCTCACCGGTGATATAGTCTTCAAGATCACCGAGTATCAGATGGTGACCGTCCATTTGAAATATGATAATCTTATTCTTATAATATTCAAGTTAAATAATATATAATCGGGGGAGCAAAAAAAAGGTGACCATCATTTCTTCATCCATCTTCCGACAATTATCATCACAGCCGGATCTGTATGACGCTTTTCGGAAAAACATAGTCGATCTCTACGACAAGATGGACAGTCGCCATGATGAAGCGGCAATCCATTATGGATTTGTATGTAGAGGATGTGAAGAAAATTGCTGCCGAACTAAATTCTATCATCATACATATCTCGAGTGCCTCTATTTAAAAGAGGGGTTTGATGCGTTATCCGAGGAAAATAAACATACCTTTATATATAGGGCAAGGGCGGTTTGTGATGCACATTCGATCGCAGACCGCAACGGTATTGTGGCGCGAGAAATGTGCCCGCTTAATGTGGACGGTCAATGCCTGCTTTATTCCCACCGACCGATGATCTGCCGCCTCCATGGAATCCCCCATGAGCTAACTCGGCCGGGACAGACCGTTCAGTTTCATCAGGGATGTAATGACTTTCATGATGCTTTTAACGCCATGGATTATTATCCCTTTGACCGCACCCCGTTATATATGGAAATGGCGACACTTGAGAAACGGTTTAAAGCCGAATCAGGTATTAACCAAAAAGTCAAAATGACAATTGCTGAAATGATAATGACATACCATGAAACAGATCGACATCGATAAAATAGACGGTCTTCCGGGTATTCGCCTGGACGATAATGATACATTCTCTTTTCACTGCCATTCCGGGGTGTCCTGTTTCAACCAGTGTTGCCGAAACCTGAACCTCTTTTTATACCCGTACGATGTTCTTCGGTTGAAGCATCGACTCAATATTTCGTCCGATCAATTTCTGGATAATTTTGTTCATGTTGTCATGCGGCCTTCCAATTATTTTCCGGAAGTGCTCCTTAAAATGTCTGAAAACAGCGAAAAGACCTGCCCGTTTTTGACATCGTCCGGGTGTTCCGTTTATCCGGATCGACCCGATACATGTCGAAGCTTTCCTGTGGAGCAAGGCTGTATTTATAATGCTCACAGGAAAACGGCCGAGATTATCCGATTTTTCAAACCCCCGGAATTCTGCATGGGACAGCACGAACGGCATTTATGGACACCGAACACCTGGATAAGTGATCAAGAGGCGAAAACCTACACCCAAATGACGGCAAAATGGGCGGAAATTAAATACCTTTTTCAAACAGATCCCTGGGGATCGGAGGGGCCCACAGGAGCCCGGGCAAAGATGGTTTTTATGGCAACCTACAATATCGATCGGTTCCGTGATTTCGTCCTTCAGAGCAGCTTTTTAAAACGGTATAAAGTAGAGCCAAAGATTCGAAAAAAAATCAAAACCGACGACCTGGCGCTGCTGAAACTTGGATTTTCATGGGTCAAGCTGATGCTGTGGGGAATAAAAACAAAATCCATAACCCCCCCGGTCAAATAAACCATTCTAAAGATGCGGCTTTGACAATTCCAGCATCATGCTCTTCACCCATTGAATATTCAGCTTCAATAGGTCGACATCATCCGGTTCATCAATATTCCCTGTTGAAACGGATATCTCACCGGAAGCAATTCGACTTCTAAATCGATCAAGATCATAGAACGCCGTGTGGATCAGCTCAATGGTGTTCTCATCGAATGGATCGGGCAACAATCGATTCTTAAGGCTGATTAACTCCAAAAGCATATCGTTCATCCGGTTGTAAACATCTATCCCCTGATGCTCGATCCATTCCTCAGCCGTCTGATCTTGCTTTTCATCAAACCCCAGGCAATGCTCCTCTTGGATAAGGAAATAATTTTGGGAAATTTTTCCCGTTTCTCTGGATCGAGAAGCCAGCCGGGCCAGGGGATAGGTGCGGCAGGAGGATGGTCGATCCTCATACACGCTGCAGCCGTCAGTGCGAACAAACGGGCACCGCATATGGTCGGCAGGGTTCATTTTAAACGTCACGATGGGAAATCCGGATTGCGGGCCCTGATGACGCACCGTGTACGATTCCAGGAACTGAGATGAAGTCAATCCCATCCGGCGTTTTAACCGGAGCACATCATAAGGAGTCAGGAACTGATTGAGATCTCTGCAACACTGATTAAAGCAGGATACAGTAGAATTGCAGGCAAAGCTGAATCGCTGAGTCGGTGTAATCGGTTTCATAATCCATCCTAAATGGTTATCCAAAGAAGCCAAGTTCTTTAATGGAATAGGCTTTGAAGGTGATCCGACAATACCATGCCCCACGGCATGCCTTTTTTCAATGAGCCGTATGGAACAACCATATTAGCAGCTCCCTCCTTTTAGGACAATTCCCCAAAAGTTCCTTGACAAGCCCACAGGGGGGTGATATTCAATTTCTCTTTGATGCGGGCAAAAGGTTTTTTCATCCATCTTGTTGATATTAAAGGAAAATTTAATCGATTAGAGTAATAATAACGGTACGGATGAGCTAAGATCGGCACGCTATGAAGCCTAATTGGTCGGTAGACCTTGAAAATACAAATACAATAGTGACAATACGTCACAAAAAAGAGAGGAGGTGTGAGAAAGTTAACAAGAATTTTAGAATAAATGAGCAGTTAGATTTTATTATCAATCCAATTATAGGAGGTATCTAAATGCCAAGTTTTGTAATTAATGAAAAATGCGACGGGTGCAAAGGCGGCGACAAGACAGCCTGCGAATACATTTGCCCCAATGACCTGATGGTGCTCGATGCGACATCCATGAAGGCCTACAACCAGGAACCGGACCAGTGCTGGGAATGCTTCTCCTGTGTCAAGATTTGCCCCACCCAGGCGGTCGAAGTCAGGGGTTATGCTGACTTTGTGCCGTTGGGAAGCAGCATTATGCCGATGCTGGGAACCGAAGATGTCATGTGGACCTGTAAGTTCAGAGACGGTCTCATCAAACGGTTCAAGTTCCCCATCCGGACCACTCCGGAAGGAACCGCCAATGCTTACCAGGATCTGAAAGGTCAGGATCTGAGCAGCGGACAGCTCTCCACGGAAGAATCTGAAGGGAAAGTGCTTCCGAAACCTCAAGCTTTGGCCTAAGCGGCATCACTGCTGTTGTCAACAGAATTTAAAATCTTAACGATTTAAGGAGGATATAATATGGCTTTACCAAATAAACCCAAACACGAGCGCGTAGCTGTAAGAGATCCTGAAGTCGAAGAGCGAGAGGTGGATGTTCTCATCGTCGGCGGCGGAATGGCTGCCTGCGGCGCTGCTTTCGAAGTCAAGAAATGGTTGCCCGAAGATGCCAGTGTATTGTTGGTAGACAAGGCGGCATTGGAACGGAGTGGTGCGGTTGCACAAGGTCTTTCAGCCATCAACACCTACATCGGTGAAAACTCCCCGGATGATTACGTTCGCATGGTCCGAAACGACCTGATGGGTATCGTCCGCGAAGACCTGATCTTCGACCTCGGCTGCCACGTGGACGACTCTGTCCATCTCTTCGAGGAATGGGGACTCCCCATCTGGAAACAATCCGAAGATGGAAAAAACCTGGATGGAAACCGGGGCCAGAAAATGGGAACCCTCAAAGCAGGCGCCCAACCGGTTCGAACCGGCAAATGGCAGATCATGATCAACGGTGAGTCCTACAAGCGGATCGTTGCCGAAGCCGCTAAACTGGCCATCGGCGATGAAAATGTCCTGGAGCGGGTATTCATCGTTGAACTGCTGATGGATGCCAACGTCGAGAATCAGATCGCAGGGGCTGTCGGATTCTCCGTCCGGGAAAACAAAGTCTACATTATCAAATGCAAAACCATGATGGTTGCCTGCGGCGGAGCGGTGAATATTTATCAACCGCGAAGCATCGGTGAAGGAAAAGGCCGTGCATGGTATCCGGTATGGAACGCAGGTTCCACCTACTACCTGTCCATGAAAGTCGGGGCAGAGCTTTCCATGATGGAAAACCGATTCACCCCGTCCCGATTCAAAGACGGTTACGGTCCGGTGGGCGCATGGTTCCTCCTGTTTAAAGCCAAAGCACTCAACGGTCTGGGTGAAAACTATGTGGCCAGCGATGCCGCTAAGGCAGAGCTTGAAAAATATGCACCCTATGGAACCGCTGCCATCACGCCCACCTGCCTGCGAAACCACCTGATGCTGTTTGAAATGAAAGAAGGCCGCGGACCTATCATGATGGATACGGTCAGCGCGCTTGCCGCGCTCGGTGAGACCATGGATAAGAGAGAAATGAAGCACCTTGAGTCCGAGGCCTGGGAAGACTTCCTGGATATGACCTGCGGTCAGGCCAATCTGTGGTGTGCTACCAATACCGAGCCTGAAAAGAAAAACTCCGAAGTCATGCCCACCGAACCCTATCTGCTGGGATCCCATTCCGGCTGCTGCGGCATGTGGTGTTCCGGCCCGGATTACGACTGGGTGCCGGATGCCTATAAATGGGGGGATGCCGGCAAGGTCTACAACCGGATGACCACCGTCAAGGGTCTGTTCACCGCCGGCGACGGCGTGGGTTGCTCCGGGCACAAGTTCTCCTCCGGTTCCCACAGTGAAGGCCGTACCGTTGCAAAGTCCTTGGTCCAGTACTATACGGATCATAAAGACTTTTCACCGGCCGTATCCCAATCCGCCCAGGAACTGTTGGATCTGATCTACAAACCGGTGCGGGTCTATATGGACAACTGCGAGTACACCACCATGGCGGACATCAACCCGGAATACCTGAAGCCGGATCAGATGACCACCCGACTCATGAAGGCCACCAACGAGTATGGCGGTGGAACAGCCACCTTCTACCAGACCAACAACGCGAGCCTGGAGATCGGCATGGATCTGCTCCAGGTGATCCGCGAAGACTGCGAAAAACTGGCTGCCTCCAGCCTCCATGAACTCATGAGATGCTGGGAAATCATCCATCGGGTCTGGACTGTGGAATCGCATCTGCGACACATTCAGTACCGTAAGGAAACCCGTTATCCGGGCTTCTACTATCAGTCCGACTGTCCGGGACAGGATGACGAGAATTGGTTCTGCTTCACCAACTCGAAATATGATCCGAAAGCAGAATCCTGGGAATGTTTCAAGAAAGATTACATCAAGATCATCCCGGACTAAACATCAGCACCTGATCGTTAGCTGATCATACCTCCAGGTGTCTTTGGACACCTGGAGGTTTTTGGTTAATAGACGGTTCAATTCATCTTGTCTTTGGGCGATATCCTCTTGACATCTTAACCTATCAAAATATTTAAGGATTTTATACAAATAGAATCTTTAAACATTTGGATAGGAGAAAAAGGATATCGCCTGGCGGAAATAATCAGAAGCGAATTTCGAGATATCCCATCAAATTCCATGAAACACGGAGGAATCCCA
>CAYSUA010000405.1:0-5992 GCA_964433795.1 uncultured Desulfobacteraceae bacterium
TTATTGCGCCAAAGACGAGCGACAAAACCCCTTTCATCGCGCTGCTGAGATCCTTTTTCAGGCATTATACCCCGGTTTTAAAATAAAAACGTACCGGAACCCCGGAGGATCCCGGTACGTTTTGAGCGAAAGAATTACATTCTAGCGAAATGGCGGTGAATATTGCAGGCCACCTTTTGTCCAGAGTTCATTGACGCCGCGTGCAAGTCCGATCGGTGTTTTTACACCGATATGTTTCTCGAAAACCTCTCCATAATTGCCCACCTGCTTGATGATTTGATACGCCCAGTCCTGGGAGAGGCCGAGCTCTTTCCCCTGGTTGCCTTCGGTACCCAGCAACCGTTTGATTTCAGGATCATTGGCATTTTTCATTTTATCTACATTGGCCGAGGTGATACCCTTTTCTTCCGCCGTGACCATCGCGTTCAACACCCAGCGGACAATATCCGCCCATTGATCATCACCTTGACGAACAGCCGGTCCCAACGGCTCTTTGGAAATGATTTCCGGTAAAATGACATGATTCTTAGGGTTAGGCATAGTAGAGCGTTGAGCGGCCAATCCGGAAGCATCCGTGGTATAAACATCGCAGCGGTTGGCCAGATAGTTTGTTCTGGCTTCTTCGGCTGTTTCGATGGTTACGGCTTCATACTTCATATTATTGGAGCGGAAATAGTCTGCCAGGTTCAGCTCGGTGGTGGTACCGGTTTGGATACATACCGATGCGCCGTCCAGTTCTTTGGCGCTTTTCACACCTGCACTCTTTTTTATCATAAATCCCTGACCATCATAATAATTGACTCCGAGGAAAGTCAGTTTAACATTCACGTCCCGTGACAAAGTGATCGTGGTATTCCGCCAGAGTACATCCGCTTCACCCGAGTTCAATACGGTGAAACGGGTCTTGCCGGTGGTGCTTATCGTCTTGACTTTATCTTTGTCTCCAAGAACTGCGGCGGCGGTAGCACGACAGAAATCGATGTCAAATCCTCTCCAAACACCCTTTGCGTCGGGATAGGAAAAACCGGCAACGCCGGTGCTGGTCACGCAACGCAGTTCGCCTCTTTTCTTCACTTCTTCAAGCGTTCCGCTGTAGGCAGTGAGGGCAATAGAAACAATAAACGCTGTCGTCAATAAAATCTTTAAAATCTTCATCATGATTCCTCCTTTTAAATAAAGTTAGACCGAACTGGTCCGTTAACATTCAAAAAGCGAACTATTTGAAGCCGCTTTGAAAAAAAACGTACGCCGACGAAAATCTTAATTGTGTTTAACGCCACCTGCTGATAGCAGTTTATGCTGATTGAGAGGTATCTTCATTCAATCGTATAGTAGACCTTTTGTTAATATGTCAAACTTTTTTTATTTCAAATGACCAAATACTTATCTGAAAAGGATTCCAACCAATTCTGAATATCATCCCGGGTACGGCGATACACATCCATGATCTCTTCATCGGTGCCTTTTGTGCCGTATGGATCGGTGAACCCCTGGTGGATTTTTTCCTGGTAACGGCCGGTAAACACCGGGCAGGTTTCATTGGCATGGTCGCACAGGGTCACGATCACATCCAGATCCTTTGCCAGAAATTGGTGCAGATCCTTGGGCCGGTTTTCAGAGATATCAATATCGATTTCAGCCATTACCCTCACAGCATAAGCGTTAACTTTTTCAGAAGGTTCAACGCCGGCACTGTAAGCTTCCCAGCCCAGACTGCGGGCTAGACCCTCTGCCATCTGGGAGCGGCAAGTGTTGCCGGTGCAGATAAATAGAATGGATTTCATGTGGTGGTCACCTCGTGCCAACCGTTTCAAGGGCTCAAACTTACACCCAGCTTTTTGTCTGCTGCTTGATCCGCCGGAAGCGGTGGGACCCAACTAATCGATTGAACGAGTTTTCTGTCATTCAACCGGCTGTCGCTTCACCTTCGAAAAGGCCGGAATCAGGGTCTGGGTGCTATTGACCCCCGGGACCTGGCGAATGTTTTCGCGTACAAACTGGCCGATGATTTCCGCATCGGAAGAAAGCAGGTCTCGCGTCAGGACGATCTTGGCGATCACGTCAAAGGCCCCATGGACGGCGTGGATTTCCTGTACTTCCCTCAGGTTGAACAGCTTTTCGACGACCTTCAATTCACTTTTGCCCTGGATGTTCATCAGCACATAGGTGGTGATGTCGCGTCTCATCTCTGGATAGTCTTTTTCCATTTTATCAGACATTTTTTTGCGAAACTCCTCCATGTTTTTGGGAATCAGTCGATCGATTCCGATGCCGTATTTGCGTTTTCGTCCTCTTTCCCATTGATGAAAGGCGATATAGGTGTAAAGGTCGGCCAGGGTTCGATCCGGGAAAGATGCGATCAAGCCGCCCTGTTTGATAATGGCTGTAAGGGGCCGATATACCGTCTGAAACCAGTCGCGGGCCGCTTCTGTGAACTTGACCGATTGCCCCGATTCCTGCTGCAGGAAGTCTTTGTGCTCAGAGATCTGTTTGAGCAGATAGGCGTACTGACCGATCTCGGTCAGTTTGATGGTTTCAGGCAGCCTGGTTTTGTCTTCGAATTCGGCCTTTTCACGATACAAGACATTTTCCAGCGTGTTCCTGGACGGAATGAATTCGAGGATTTGCGCGTCGATGCTGCGCCAGCCGAATTCTTTGGCGGCTGCGATGCGGTGGTTACCGTCCAGCACGAAATACTGGTCTTTGATCTGATACAGTTTGACCGGCGTCAGCGGTTTGCCCTGCCGGATGAAATTTTTTATCGTTTGCAGCCTCTCTGGGGGCAAGTGCTGCTTGGGTTGAAATTTGTTGTCGAAATCCTTGTAGCGCCCGACACTTCCCACAATCTGGTCGAGGGGCACCTGGCACCGTCCGCGGTCGCGGCTGTCGTACGCCTCTTCCATGTGCTGGTTTTCTCTAAAAGACTTTGCTTGGTCGCTTTGCGGGCGCTGCTTGCGGAAAAGGCCCACCTTTTCAAGAAATCTGCTCATCTTCGATCTCTAACAAGTGATATCCGTAAGTGTTGATAACCCTGGTTTGATTGACAACGGTTATGCGCTGGGACGGATCCGTAAAAAGCTGGTGTATGTGGCCGTGAATAAAATATGTCGGGCTAAAGCGGCGGATCAACCCATGAAAACTCTTAAACCCTTTGTGACAGGGGTCATCGGCATCGTGAATGTGACGCGGCGGGGCATGCGTAATGATGATATCGACACCGCCATTCCACCAGAGCCGGGGCCTCAGACCCAGAAGTGTCACCCACATTTGGTTTTCGGTGTATTGATGTGCACCACCATTATACCAGCGTGACCCTTCCAGACCCAGGATATTGAACCCCTGGAATTTAACCAGACGGGTATTCAGGTCGGTGCATCCGTAAAGTGACGTTGAATAATTGCGGATGTCGTGATTGCCGAGTACGTAATAGAGGGGCACCTGAAAGACAGCCGCCAGGCGTTTCAAGTATTCCGGAGGCAAGTCTCCACAGGCCAGCACCAAATCCACACCCTTAAAATGCTCGACCGCGCCCGGCGCACACAGGGCCGGTTCCTGGCGATCGGATACGGTCAGTATTTTCAAATCTTTAGATCCTCCGATCAGAAATAATCCATAATCCGCCATGAGAACTGACTTCATGTTCTTGTATTGTATCATAAATTCTAAAAATTGTTGTGGATCTTCGCTTGGGTGCTCCTATTGCTGGATCGATCACTGATACCGCACCACTTGCTTCATTGAACGCTTCAACAAGTGACACATGCTCAATATCACCGTCGCCAAACAGACGTTGGCTATTAAAACAGAGTACGACGTCGTTTTCTTTGTTGAAGGATGCTTTTATTGTGAAAATCAATTCTTCAAGCGAGGAGGTTGACACTTTTGTAATAGAAAGCGGTAACGCTTTACAAGTGAAATACTTCTCAATAGAAAATTCAGGTTTTGACGTCTGTGTCCCATAGCCGGCTCGCGGCTTTGGTCCCGTTCGAACTTTGGAAAACTTAGATTTCATTTCGATTGGAACAATTAAGCCTAACTCCCATCCGATTTCATCCTGTGTCATGTAAGGCAGGCCTCGCCTCGCCTGGATCATTTGAAAAACCGCCGGGACACAGCAGTATGGCTTTTCAGCAACAGGATCGTATCGCATCTGTTCACCTAAAGTCACAGGTGTTTTGATAGATCCTAATATCATCAATATCGTCCGGATTTTAATCCAAGGTTCCGTCGAATTAGTCTAATGTGTTCCTTCGAAGTCATTATTTATTCCAGATAGATACCATTCCCACACCGAAAAGAACACACATCGCTCCGATCAGATGCCGGTTTTGTAAAAGGAAACTGCGCACCCCAGACCACATTCATAAAAGCCAGCATCCCAATTGCCATTGTAGAAGCAGAATTAGTTTTGGAGCGTGAATCTGTCATATCGAATAACTATTCAATGTGCCGGGGACTATGAAATATCACTTAGATAGTATGAATATTTTTTACAGAGATGCTTTACGCCTTCCGCAACTTCCTGCAAGCAATCGGGGTCGTCTTTTCCGACTATCGATCGATCAATCAAATCAACAATTTGTTTGATCTCCGGTGGTTTCATACCCCGGGCAGTGACCGCCGAAAACCCGAGCCGCAACCCACTGGTGATGTTCGGTTTTTCAAGATCAAAAGGGATGACGTTGCGATTGACCACGATACCCACAGACTCGAGGATCTCTTCGACCTCTTTACCGGTAAGTCCCTTTGGGCGAAGGTTTAAGAGCACCATGTGATTGTCGGTACCGCCAGACACCAACCGATATCCTTTTGCGACCAGTGCGTCGGCGGCACAGGCTGCATTCTCCAAGATTCCCTTCTGTGTTTGGATAAAGCGGTCTTCCTTGGCCAGTTTGAAGCATACGGCTTTTGCCGCCAGCATATTCATTGAAGGGGTGCCCTGGGCTCCCGGGAATATGGCCTGGTCCAGTCGGTGGGCATAGGGCTTTTTACAGAGTATCACGCCCCCTCGCCCCCCCATGAGTGTCTTATACGTAGTAAAGGTAACAAAATCGCTAACGGCAACCGGACTGGGAATGACTTTGGCGGCCACCAGTCCGGCGATGTGGGCCATGTCCACCAGGAGCATTGCATGGTGTTCGCGGGCGATATCCGCAATGCGTTCATAATCGATGAGTCTGGAATAGGAACTGGCGCCTGCAACGATCATTTTCGGTTTAATATTGGATGCCATTTCCGATAACTCATCATAATCGATCAACTCGGTCTCCGGGTTCACGCTGTAATGATGGAATGTAAAACACTTGTGGGTTATGGAGGCGGGATCTCCGTGGGAGAGATGACCGCCATGACTGAGTTTCATGGACAAAACAGGATCACCCACATTGAGTACGGAAAAATAGACTGCCAAATTGGCCGAAACGCCGCTATGAGGTTGCACATTGGCATGATCAGCGTTGAACAATGCTTTGACCCTTTCGATTGCTAATGTCTCCAGTTCATCCGATCGGCGGCATCCTGCATGAAACCGGTTGCCCGGATAGCCTTCCGCAGCCTTTATGGAAAATACGGATCCCTGTGCTTCCAAAATGGATTCCGGCGGATAGTTTTCTGCTGCAATCAAATCCAATGTGTCTTCAAGCCGCTGTTTCTCGATTTCAATAATGCGGGCGACTTCGGAATCATCAGCCATAAGGTATTTCATGCCTCTCTCCCTTTGATACTTTGATCAAAATCTGATTATTCTATCTCACACTTCATACCGCAATTCAATTATGCTAAGACTACAGCAATTACTATAATTCTTACAACTTCCTATTTTAATTACCAATATTGTCATTTCCGTTTCCGTACGCTGAGCTTAAAATATCACAGAAAGTACGCTTTTCACCGACAAAGTCCCGTCAAAAGTCTCGTCACTTATTTGTAGTCAAATTATAACGGGTTGTTGCCCAAAAGAAATTTTATCTTCAGCGACTGACCGGATCAAGCA
>CAYSUA010000406.1:0-5987 GCA_964433795.1 uncultured Desulfobacteraceae bacterium
CGTACGCTCAGACTGGCAAAGCAGATCCAAAAGCTCTAATCGCTTGGGACTGGAAATCGCCTTGCCGATGCGGGCAAACTGCTCATAGATGGCATCCTTAAAAACCCGGTTTGGATTTTTTACCGTGTTAAGAAAGCGATTTGGGGTCTTCATTCCATTCTCTCAAGTATTATATAGATTAATTGAATAGTTGATTAATAAACTAAACATTTCCCACTGTCAAGAAAATTCATTATCCGGTTATGCAGAAACCTCAAGTCAAGCACCTGCGGCTTTGAAGATAACCCGATTCGCGGACGTGTGAAACTCGTGCATAAGGGAGCGTAACACCGAACAGGGCTTCGAGATAAACAAAACATCTCTGAAAATAAAATAGTTAGGGCCTATTGCAGCTCCTTCATGCTGTTCGGTGTAACGCTCTCTAATACACTCAGACAGTCACACGCGCACGAATCGGCTCACCTCCAAAGCCTTTTCCTGTAAGCAACTATGGCTTTGTGCATAACCGCATTTATTAATAAAAAAAACAAAAATTAAAGGATTGTTCCTTAAGGGTAAGCTGGGCTACTTTGAGGGTAGAAACGAATAGTGGGAATTCCGAAAAGGGGATAATTCCGATCGACATGGCCCATCCCCATTCCCAGCACATCGGTGCTGCAAAATAGCTGAGGAATGTCGTAAAAATCGTTAAATCCGTGAGGCGCCGCATCGTAATCGGCAAGGGCCAGGAAATGGGTCTTCTTCTTATTCATCATATCTAACACATGCGGATGGGTGATACATAGGAATTGAAAACCTTCCGCAGCACATCCGGTATCACCGGATAGTGATTTGCGAACATAAGTGACCGATTTGGAAATATATTCTCCTCCAGGTTTGAAATTTACAAAATAGAAACCTTTGGGTCTTTTGAGTGCCTCAGGGCGGAGTCTGATGTCTTCGGGTCTGTTTTCGAAATCGATGTACTCACACTGCCATATCTTCTTTCTCCTAGACCTTCGCGCATAGTCCCAGGCTACCTTTCCGGAGAGGACCGCATCCGACTGATCGGTTCCGTCATCCCCGAAGCCATAGCATAAAATGACGCCGATAAACCCGTCATCTTGATCATTATCCGATAATTGAGGTGGAGGATGGATTTCATCAAACTCATCTTTGGAGATTCCCCACCTCATTTTTCGATTTGCTTTTCGCCAGGACCGGATTTGATTAGACACCGGCAGGATATAAGGCGCCCGATGCTTAGGTTTACGGGTATGGAATTGGGTCATCAATAACATGATTTGCATCAACCTAACCCGGACAAGCCAGAATTGGCGATTGAAAATTGAATATTGAAAATTGACGATTTTTTGATGTCGCTCGCGCAACGCAGGCGCTTGCGCCACGTGTCGCTCCATCAATTTATATAAAAAATGGCCGCCATCCTTAAATCATCAATCATCAATCGAAAATCATCAATTTTTCATACATGGTAAACCGTCGACTAATCTATTTTTTGCCATAAAAAACGCAAAAACAACAACTAAGGAACTAAGATGCCGGATAGCTGATCTCTTCCAATTTAGACCGGATTCCGTCGGTGGAAGCCGGTGCTTCCCACTCCACAGTGATGGTCTTGTTTGAGGGGTCCCCTTCCACCAACTTGATACCTTCCATATCATCAAGTTCATTTTTAATGGCCATGACACAATGACCGCAAGAGATGTTCGGAATTGTAAAATTTTGTTTTTCCATTATATCCTCCTTTTTCTCTAAAATGACATCATTAATTAAGTTTTTCACGTAAACCTGTATATCCGGGGTGTTTATGTCGGCCATTTTCATCTCCCCCTTTTGAGGCGCTTAAATTAGCCACAGACCCACACAGACAAACACAGACGGTTATCCATTTTTCTTTTGCCAACGTGGGAAAAAAATAAGGAGCTATCCTAAAAAGGAAATTCCTATACTATCAAGTTAAATGGGACGCGGATTAACGCTGACCGCCACGGCAATCGCTTACACAAGAAACCCGGAAACGGGTATCTAATTTCCGGCATCCAGTATCCCCGCTGAGGCGGGATCTCCGCTTCGCTCCGACAAGTATCGAGCATCGAGTATCAATGACACTTGATGGACTGGCCGTTGGTGGCTTTATTCAACCGATCCAGATATCGGCCCCACACCCCTTTTCGTTTACTCGATCCGGATTTTAGATACTTTTTCGGATTTTTTTCAAACGCTCGACGACAAGATTCAGCACAGAAATAATAACTCGTGCCCTGATAACAGACGATGAATCCCGCATTTTCCTTGGGCACATCCATCCCGCACACCGGATCAGTTACCATGCTTTCTTGGATCCTTGTGGATGGTTTCAAACTTCCCATTTTTATCCTCCTTTCTTTTCTTCCTGTTATTCATTGAATCATTTAACCACTCGAATCCGCTATGCTTTTGCCGGGCTGACGATTCTGATTCAGTTCGTTTCCTGTATATATTGTGAGCAAATTATATGCCACAATGTAGTAATATCTATAACTAATTGATTCAATTAATGATTTAGATAAATCAGCTTCTATGAAGATTTAAGACGAGAAAAATTTGAATAAATTGGGTAGAAAATAGCCAGATTCCGTGAAGAGCGGATGCTGAAATGCGCAAAAATTGAGCAGTAGAAGTTGCTTTCGGCTTGGTTTTTATCCCAGATAGAGCTTCATTAAAATATGGATGACGAGAAATGCAAAAACGGATGGAAGCAACATGGCTTTGACTTTAACCGATCCCTCTTCGATGAGAGGATCCAGCCCCATAAACCCCCTGCTGATACCGAAATAAAGTCCGGCAAGAAGGATGAAGCCCTGTATGGTCGGGATCCACTCCGGGTAAAAAGGCGCAAAGGGAAAATCTGCGGTACCGAACAGATCCCATCCCAGTCCCAGTGGATCGGAAAGCACCCCAAGAATGTAGCTGTAGTTGACCATCACAGACGGCAGGCTGAAGGCAATCCAGGCAAAAATACCCACGGGTATCAGTGCATAAGATAACCTTAAGGTCATCGTACGATGGTCGGTAGAAGATCCAGACAGACGGTTTGAAATTCTGCCTATCCAAATAAATATCCCTGGAAAAATCAAAAGCGCGGAACCCCAAATGCACGCAAGATAAATAAGATAGGGAATGAGTTTTCCGCTTTCAGTGACATTGGCCGCCTCTTTGATGAATCCCCAGGGCCCGAGCATGGTGATGCTGAACGCAATGGCCACGACCAGCATGATCAGCACGTTGAACATTTCATCGTACCCTTTTAAGATTCGGTCGGATCCAAAGGGCCTAAGAAATAGACCGATGTTATCCTTGGGGCAGCTTTTGATGCACTCGGTGCAAAAGCCGCAATAATTATTGCGGTCCATGTTCCCGATGTATTGATTCCAGGGACATGCCCATCCACCGGTACCGCCGGTCAAGCAGCACTTTTCCTTGTGTTTACGGCAGACCTCGGGATCCACGGCCCGAAGTGCAGTAACAGACGCCGAGGAATAAGTACCTAAAAAACCTCCCACCGGACACATGTACAGGCAGAATATTCTCTGGCGAAATATCACGCCAAGCAGAAACGTCATGGCCAGAATGATCAGAAAAACTATCGCCGTTGCCACGGGACGGGTAATCAAAATGATACCAAAGGATATCATGGATAAGAAAAGGATATTCTGAAGCCAGATATTTCGGAGCTTTTTGGGCCAGTCTTTTTGCAGCCCCAAAAATCGGTGATGAAGTCCCTTGAAGGGTTTCTGTATATACCGAACAGCGGTCAAGCTCTTCCGCCCGAGCCATTCGGCCGGTGCCGGCAGGGGGCACACCATACACCAAAGCCTTCCGCCCAAAGGGACCACAATCGCTTTCAGAGCAAACCACCACAAGATCCATACAAAAATGATGGCGATATTCCGATTCCCCACCGGGCTTCCCCACAGCGCACTGAGAATGAAGAGGTAGAAAACCACTAAATTCGGCATGATGACAAAGAAATGAAACCCGCGGAGCTTGAGAAGCCGCTGCAACCAGGGAATCCGCTCAAAAAGATTAAAGGGCTTTCGTTTTTCGATGTCTCCTCGTTTTCGGTACAACAAAAAAACACTCAGAACCACCCAGAAAGACAATGAGATCATCAGATGATACGGGGTGTTGGGCCTCACAATGAGCTCGCCGGTCATGAAAGGATGGAGATTCCCGCAGGTCTGGGTACAGCGAAATATGAATTTGCCTGCTTTATCAGCCGTGAATTCGATTTCAGACACCTTGTCCCAGTCGGTCTGAATTTTTCCGTCTTCATCCTCCCAGGAATATTTTTGGAAGGCAACCCCCTGTTGTTTGATGATGAGGTCAACGGGATAACCGTCTAGAAGAAAACCGTGGGTGACATCCAGTGAAGTCGGTTTTATGATGAGCGTATCCCCCCGATTGACCACCATCCGTTCGGGGGAATATCCGTATTTCCGGGCTTCCAGGTTAATCACGCGGGTCTTCGGTTCATGTGGTAGTGCCCTTATTATCAAGGGAATGGCAATCGCGAGCACCAGACCGAGTAGTATAATTATATATCTTTTTCTTTTCGCGTGATGTTTCAATCTCACCTAACCTGTCATAGGGAAACAAACTTATTTTTTTTCTAGTGCTATCAAATGCTCGAAAAAATCCACCGACTTTTTGCCGTCCCATTCACGCGGCCCGAATGCCTTGCCGATGATCCCGCCCTTGCCGTCAAGAATGAATGTGGAGGGAATCGAGCGTATGCCGAACTGTTTCCCTACGTCTCCTTTTATATCCAGGAGCACCTTAAAGCTGAGTTTATACTTTTTAACAAAGTCTTTGACCCTAGATACCGGTTCTTGCAAATCAACCGCCACCATGACGAATTTTTTATGTTTGAGTTTATCGTACAATTTCTGCATGGACGGCATTTCATACTTACAAGGCGGACACCACGTGGCCCAAAAATTGAGAAATACCACTTTACCCCTGAAATCCGAGAGCCAGACCGATTTGCCATTGATATCCTTCAGTTTGAAATCCACCGGCGAAGCGATTCGGGGAACCTTGAGCATCCCCAAATCTCGATAGAGCCTGTCGCTTTTCTTATCCGAGGATGGGGTTGCAGCCAAAACTGCACCCATGTTTTTCATGGACACCAAGAAGGTTGCCCCGACCACTATCACTAAAAAAACAGAGAGAGAGATAGCGAAGCTTCGCCTCAAACCGACGAGTTTATGTGAGCCGTTGGTTATTGTTTGAGGCGAAGCGATACTGGATACTGGATGCTGGATGCTGGAAAAAGATATTGGCATATAGCGCTTCAATGGTTCAATATTTCTATAAGCAATGGGGAATAAGGGATTTTATGTCCTCATTTCCAAATTGTTAAGTTTTCTTTATTTCATCGAGTATCCAGAATCCAGTATCCACGCCTGCGGTGGACGCCATGAAAATGGAGACGTTTTGAATTACGGCTCACCGTTTATACAACACGCTTGGAGTTCCGCGGGTCAGGTTCCATTGGATGGACACATCACCGTTATCCGGCACTGCCACCTTCTGTCTTCCGGTTTTCAGTTTTTCATGCCAGGTTTTGATGGTGTATTTTCCGGCTGGAAGATTTTCTATTTTGGGTATACCGTATTTTGCGGAATACTTGGTGTCCGGAATTTCGAACTGCCCTTTAGCATCGGTTACGGCAAAATAGTAGTTTTTAAGCACCAAGATGTAGGCCAGCATTTCTGCGTGTAGATCGCAACGCAGCTCTACAATACCCGGATTATCGAACCGGACCGTTTCTCGCTCCCCGGGTTTGTAATTTCCAAGATTAAACTTGTTGGATCTCGACAGGGAGAATACGTTGTGACCCACCTTATCGTTGTTTGGAAACAAAACCGTCGCCCCCACCGGAATCGGCAGGACATGGGGTAGAAAAGTGAGGTTCTGCTGGTCCATCACAAACTTGGTTT
>CAYSUA010000407.1:0-5938 GCA_964433795.1 uncultured Desulfobacteraceae bacterium
GGTTTCTTCAGAGTTGAAAAAGACTATGTTTCAGACTCCCATAATGACCCGTTGATCCAGAATTATTACGGAACCACCGTCTATACGCCATTCGGGCAATCCAGCCACATTAACTTCGCACGGGAATTTCATGCGAGGATGATTAAAGACAAATGGATCTTCGGCCTTAAACATCAACCGGGGCTCATGTCTCTGGTCGGCGTTAAGTATTATCTATCAAAATCGATGGACTTGGAAAGTACGCCATACGGCTTTCGTCATATCAAAACCGTCAATGATATTCATGTCTATGAAAACAAATACAATCTGCCCCTCGGATTTGCATACGACACCTATATTCCCTATGGGGAGTTTCGAAATTTTTCAGAATATCAAAAGGAACGGGTGGTATCCAAGGCGTTTGTGGTTGACGGCCTGCACCATGCATTAAAAAAACTGGATACAAAGCGTTTTAAAGCTCAATTTCACCTTAAAGCCGTATCGCTGTCTCCGGAAAACATTATTGCGGAAAATGCCTTAACGGATACGGCAGACAACCGTCACCTTCCTTTTTATCGGTTGTTTGTCAATGAATCGCGATTATTGATGGATCTTTCCGGAAAGGAACTTAAGGATAAAGTGCAGGTCAACTTGATGCTGGAAAGTCAATATTCTGGCTATGGGCGGATTTCATATGGAAACCGGGTATCAGGATTTAATGATACCAACGCCATACGATTCTGGATCAACAAAGGGAAATCCGAGTACCGAATTGAGTTGAACAACAACGAACTGGGTATTGAATCTCTGCGTCTGGACTTTCCGGATAATCGAGGTGAAGAAATACGAATCACTGATATTGTTCTTGAAACCATGGATTTTGCTTTCGGTTATGCTGAAGACATTCAGGATTTGAAACAGAACCCGCTGAAAATCGTATCCTTTGAGGAGGATCACATTCGAGGCGCCATTTCCGTGGATACAGACAAACTGCTGTTCATGTCCATACCCTATGATGATGGCTGGAAGATTCATGTTGACGGAAAGGAAACTCAACCGATGGTTGCCAATGTCGGATTTATGGGTATCCCGCTAAAAAAGGGCGAACATGTGATCGAGCTGAAATTTACGCCTCATCTGATGTCCATAAGCGTGATCGTTTCAATCATCAGCGTTTGTTTAACCTTTTTACTGTATCGGCGATATCCGAGAATTCCGGCAGTTGCCGGCAACACCGATAATTGAGTAGCTCAGAAGATCTTTTATACAGCCTTTTTGCCCTGAAGTATTAGCCACAAATAAGAGAGAGCATAAATGGATAAAGAAAAAATTATCAACCATTTTGAACGAACAGCTCTGAATTACAACGAGTGGAAGGAAAAAAATTCCTACTACTATGACCACCTAAAGTCATTTTTCAAGATGCATATCCAACCGGAGCACCGGGTCATCGAATACGGGTGCGGCACAGGCGATATCCTTGCTTCTTTCGATGCGAAAGAGAAGGTCGGGCTGGATATCGCCCAGGCAATGATTGAAAAGGCCACAGCGAGACATCCGGATATCAGCTTCAATATACACGATTGCGAAACGCTATATTCAGAACAGAACAAGTTCGATATTGCCGTACTGGCCGATATCATAGACCATATTACGGATATCTTAAAACTCTTTGCCAGTGTCAATAACAGTCTCAAACCGGGCGGCAAAATGCTCATTTCAACCGCCAACCCCCTATGGGGCCCGATTCTTGCGGTCGCCGAAAAACTGGGCCAGAAAATGCCGGAAGGTGAGCACAATTTTGTTTCGAATCGCGTCTTGATCAATTTACTGAGACTGCGGGGATTCCGATTGATAAACAGCGGTGCTGTGATGCTGCTGCCAAAACGCATACCCGCCGTATCCGAGTGGCTCAACCGACTCGTTCCGAAACTGCCGTTTCTTAACCGTTTTTGTGTCGCCCAAACGATAGTAGCAGAAAAAATTAAAGACTATCCCGAGAGCTTCCATACAGACATGACCTGTTCGGTAATCATTCCCTGTTGCGGCAAAGAGGCTGATGTATCTCGATTCGACCGTATACCAAGCATGGGGAAACAGACCGAAATCATCATCGTTTGCGATAGAACTTCCCCGGGGATCGAGGGAAAAGTTGATCGTCTAAAAGAAAAGGATTCAAGGGTAAGACTCATTGATTGTTCATCTAAAGATGGTAGCGGGCACTCGATCAAACAGGGTTTCGATCATTCGGCCGGTGACGTGATGATGGTACTTGATGGCGGCCTGACCGTGATGCCTGAAGAACTGCCTCTTTTTTTTAGACCGATTGCCGAGGGTATTGCCGATCTCACAAACGGCACGAGAATGATATATCCCATTCCAAATTCATCAATGCGATACATTCACCGGTTTGGCAATTTTTTCTTTAATGCCGTGTTCTCTTGGCTGGTGTCACAGCGTATCAGTGATGCGCTCTGCAGTACAAAGGCAATAAAGCGATCCGACTGCGCCAACATCCGCATGGGATCCGACATACGGGTGAATTTCGATCTTCTTTTCGGAGCTGCTGATAACGGTCTTACGATTGCAGAGATACCCGTCCATCACAAGGCTCCAAAGGCCGGCAGATGGAATATGAGGATTTTCAAGCGTTGTCTCATTCTGCTTACAGCCTGCTTCCAAGGGTTCGTACGCCTCAAGCTCAAGCGATGGAGACGGGAAAAACAGGAACCGTGATTATCCTGTAAGCCTTTTGAATCTGATGATCATTAATCTCAATTGTCTATCTGGCGATGTTCACAATCCTTAATAATAGACGTTCCACGGCTTTTGTGCTTTTTTCTGCAGCGCTTTTGGTCAGACTGTTTTATTACTATTTTCATACTGACCTGACATTCGGCATGGTAAGTGTATTGGGAATCCCGTTTTCCGATGCCGCAAACTGGAATGATCTGGCTTCGGATATCTCTCAGGGGTTCGGCATGCGGGGACCGTGGACGGCTGACAGGCCCTTTTATCCATTACTCCTGGCATGTTTCTACACCTGGACGGGTGAATCTTTTTTTGTGGCCAAGATGGTCAATGTTGTTTTGAGTTCCCTGGCTGTGCCCTTTGCCTACCTCATCGGAGAGAAGGTTTTCACCCGGAGCGTCGGCCTGATAACAGCCTGCTACCTGATATTTAACCATCATCATCTGAACTACATGCTCACCCTCATGAGTGAGACAACCGGATTTACTCTTCTTGTCATGTCCATCTATTTTCTCACCACCGGATTGGAGCAAAAAGGAAAGATGTACCTTATCTCTTCCGGGGTATTGTTCGGGATATCAAACCTGGCCCGCACAATGACGCTGTTGGCTTTTCCGGGCTATATCGTATGTACTGTTCACATCTTAATAAGAGAAAAGATACCATATAAAAGGATCACGTCTTATATCGCAATATTTGTCTTGGGTACTTTTATCGTCATTACGCCTTGGCTGATCCGCCAGAAGGTCGTTCACGGCATCGTTTCAATCAGTCACAAAACAGCGGTGGTCCTTTATTCCGCCACGTCGCCGGAGCACGGTTTTTGGGATGGTGCAGTGGGGCGCGAGACTGAAATCGATAAAACGCACGTGACGAGCATTGCTGAATTGAACCGATACTACATGGAGAAGGTAAAAGAGAATTTAATAAAATACCCGCAATTTTTCATAGATAACTTCTTTTCCTCTTTTTACAAGTATTGGGTGTTTCTCAGCGATAAGGTGGATATTCTCCAACTGGGACGGATACCTTACCTTTCCCATGTTCGCATATCCCTGTTGATCGTTTTGGCAGGCATATGGCTTTCTGTAATAGCGGTGAAAAACAGGTATCCGCTGATCCTGGCCAATACGCTGGTATTCACCGGTGTTGCGGTCGGTATGGTCGGAGGAGGGCATTTTTTAGACAGGCCCTCCCTTATGATCGATTGGCTGTTTTTGTACTTTTATATCTTTTTCTTTGTCCGTATCATAAAACATTTCTATCATAAAAAGACGGGGCATGCTCTCTCTTTTTTTGAAGGGCGATCCTTTTCCCCGAACCGGTTAAATAAAATATCTCGAACCGTATTTGTCGTAACAATTATTTTCTTTTCCGTAAGCGGTGTTAAACTTCTTTATCTGTATTATGTGACCCACCCAGCCGCGCCGGTATTCAGACAGATACCCGATAAAGAGAAACAGGATATTCTTTTTGAAGTCAAAAAACGTCTCCCGGAAGCATATGATGAAGGAGAACTTTCTAAAGAAGATGCTTTTATGGAGCCGGTGGATTTTACGCGAGATATGATCAATCACCGGAGGCTGGTGGTGCGGTCGGGCAGGGTCAGCAGGTATGTGTATAATATTAATAAAGATATTTCCATTCAACACTGGTCGAGACTATTTTTCAGTGCGAGGCCGTACGACCGGACGGTTCTATACGTGCATAACGTGGGATACGTGGTTTTTCCGGAAAAGATACCCGAGGGTTTTATTGATCGGGATGTGATCATAGCGGGCAGGCTAAACGTGGATGAGCACCAGGTATTCCAGGGGCGAGTGATTGTAGAAGGAATCGCCATGATACCTGTGGATGGTGAGTCCGGAGATCCTGACATGGATCGTATCCTGTTGGCAGACAACGACATGCACAAGAAGTCTTTGTTTATGGGACAGGTGAAGAAACACGGTCTCTGACGTGGTAACTATTTCCTTTTTTTCGGCACACCGATTATTTCCAGAATTCTGTCCATATTATTAAGTGCATCCTCAAAATTCGGACGGATTTGAAGCGCTCTATAAAAATGATCATAAGCCTTCCTGATTTGGCCCTGTCGCATCCGAGCAATCCCTAAGTTATTATGAATTGCAGCGTTATCGGGTTCGATTTGCAGTGCTATGGAATAATATGCGACAGAAAGCTCCAACCGGCCCCGGCTGGCAAAAATATTGCCGAGGTTGAAATAGGTCTCACCGGCCCTGGGATTTATCCGAATGCTCTCTGTATAATGAAATATGGCTTTCTCGACTTCCCCCTGTTGTGCGAACGCTGTTCCCACATTGTTGTGCGCCAGCCACAGATCCGGATGAACCCGTAGGGCTTTCTCATAATGAGTTACCGCTTCCTTGACCCGGTTCTGATCCTTTAAAATATTTCCCAAGTTGTTGTGCGCGATATAATTCCGGGGATCGAGTTTGAGTACGTGATTCCATAAAGCCTGGCTATCCTGCCAGATATGAATTTGATGAACGGTCAAGATCGAAAAAACGGCAAGGCATCCAGCAACAGCAGAAATTACAAACCTCCTCAAAAAGACGCTCCATTTTTGCCGTACCAACCACATCCCGGCTATTCCGGCGCCCAAAAGGATCCCGAAGGGCAAACAGGAAATATAAGAAAATCGGTCTGCAACCATTTCAGGTCCGCTTTGGAAAAACCCCAGTACCGGTGAAAGGATAACCGCATAACACACCCAAGCCGTCAACGCCCACGGCCATCGCTTCCTCATCCCTATTAAAGCTATTGTGATAGATAAAACAATGAATGCACAAAAGATGTATTTCAATTCAAACGGATTGAATGGGTGCTCCATCAAGTAGAGGGGTGACAGGTTACGGGGAATTATTGTTTTCCATAAGTAAAAGCATAATCCGTATGCCGCCTGCATGCAACGCGCCATGATTCCATGTTGTGCCACGGACTCCACGGATCCGATCTTACTTTGAGCCAAAGCGGTGAGAGCCACGAAGCTGAATGAGAGTAAGAAATACGGGATCTTTTGAATGAGCAGAAGTTTCAATAGCCTGGAAAGCTTTTTGTTTAAATCCGATGAACTGGCCGAGTATATATCCAACACGATAAATATCACGGGAAGCGTTATCGCCCACGGCTTGGAGAGCAAGGAGCATGTGAAACAGAACAGTGAGATGTAAAACCATTTATTCTT
>CAYSUA010000408.1:0-5923 GCA_964433795.1 uncultured Desulfobacteraceae bacterium
CCTGTTGCAACATACGGGCGACTTCTTGACCGACTTGTTCTGAAATTAAATGAACGGCATCTTCTTTGGGTATCGGTCGGTTGTCCTCGTCCTCGGAAGGCAGAAACCACATTCTAAACGGTATTTCCTCAGCACCCGCCTGCAATCGATCATTTCCGGGCCTGGCGGTTTCAAAAGGTATATCTTCAAATACAAAGGGCTTTTGTATGATTGAAAACAGGGTGTTAACGGCAGTTATCAATTTTGGGTCAGAGCGCCAATTATGGGTCAGAGTATATTTATTCCGGGCATCTTGAGCCGCTTTCAGGTATGAGAACACATCCGCTCCCCTGAATCCATAGATAGCCTGCTTGGGATCGCCGATCATGAACAGAATACTTTCCGGTTTGGAAAAGAGTTTGGAAAAGATGCGGTATTGGACGTCGTCTGTATCCTGAAACTCGTCCACTAAGGCTGCCTGATACTGCCGGCGAATGGCCGTCGCTAGGATATCCCCTCCGTCTGCTTCCAGAGTTTGTTTAACCAGAAGGAGCAAATCATCGAAAAAAAGAATGTTCTTTTCCTGTTTTCTTTTATTTAATGCTGCCTTTGCATCTTTAAAAAACTCGATTTTAAGGGAAAGTAACCGTCTCTCGATTTCCTTCGTTAAAGCCACTCCTTTCAGAAGCAGCTCGTCACAGATATGGAAGATCTCATGGTCCGGCGGTTCATGCCCCTTTTTTACCGATTGAGAAAGCTTTTCATGTGTAAATCGTTGGAACCCATCAAACAACGGAAACCCGATACTATGGAGTTCCACAAATCGATCCATGGATTCGAGCATGGAGGTAATTTTTAATTCCCGACCGTTACTGGAGAGGCTCCCGTAGATGTTGCCTTTAAGACCAGGATCTCTCAGTAAATCGGCAACATCGTGTCGGGCTTTTGTCCATAATGATTTCAGTTTCACCAGACAGGACCGGTAAGACTTCAGGTTGCTTATGGGGCGAACCTGCATGTCCGGTATTATCAATATCTCCGGAGCATTTATTCTGTTAAGGAGATCATGAAAGAAGCTGGGACCGGGAATTTTTCCGGCGCTTAATGCATAATTGACCAGTTCCTTCGGTGCCCTATAGAAGTGTTTTCGCCAAAAATCGTCGGTGACCTCTTGGAGAAAATGGCTCTGATCGGCTGCCAACTCCGTGTCGAACAGACTTCCGGTTTCAAATGCATTTTCGTGAATAATGCGCTGACAGAATCCATGGATCGTAAAAATTGCAGCCCGGTCAAAATCTATGATGGCTTCATCGATTCTTTGCAATGCCCTAACCGCATCCGGTTGGCGCTTGATCAATTCAGAAATGAACGGATCATCCACATTTCCATGGGTTAACCCTGATTTTACCTGTAAAAGCTTTTTTCGGATTCGATCTTTGAGTTCTTCGGTCGCGGCAATGGTGAATGTCACCACTAGGATTTTTTCTACAGGAACCTGTTCTTCCAGAATGAGTCTCACAAACAATCCGGCAATCGTATAGGTTTTACCGGTGCCGGCACCGGCTTCGATGAGGTTGGTGCCGCTTAGAGGTGTATTTAACAGATCGAATGGTTGCATGTATCTATTCTTCTCGTTTACGATAAAGTGTAACCATCTTAAAATCCACCAGCACGTCAAATTGGATCCGTAAAGCGTTA
Organism: uncultured Desulfobacteraceae bacterium; assembly: GCA_964433795.1. Taxonomy (GTDB): domain Bacteria; phylum Desulfobacterota; class Desulfobacteria; order Desulfobacterales; family SURF-15; genus DUZK01. The sequence continues at coordinate 1,678 of CAYSUA010000408.1, forward strand.
ACATACGGGCTCTTAGGGGCGGAATCGCCGTTGATGGTTTCAACTGTTATTCTTCTTTTCGGCTGAAATTTCCGATTCAAGAGATGGCGCAAGACAACGAAGTATTCATGCAGTTTCGGATCTTCCGGTGACGTGTGGATCGTTAACTTTTTGCCCATCCGTTGTGAGATTAGAACCAAACGACTTCCCCGGTATACCAGATGCGTTCCTGCCACCCGTTTAGGCAGTTTTCCTTTAAGCGGATCGATCTGCATTCCGCAAAGTGAAACCGGATCGGTGGCGTTCAGCCAATAGATCGATTCTTCAGAAAACCCGTGCTGGAGCATTTGGAAGGCTCCATGGGTGATAAATTGCGGACCGGAAATGCCATCAAAAAAGTATCCGGCCATAATTTCTCCTGAGAATTCCATCAGCCTGAGGGATCGAAACAGATCCGACCACCGGTAACCGGGCAACTCCTTTTCCAGTAATGCTCGAAATAGAATACCGTAACGGTCAATAAGCAAACGCACGCGATCTTTTTTACGCTCCTCTTCTTCCACAAGATCATTCGGCAAGCCGGGAGATGAAATTTGAAACCAGTTTCCGGGCAGAGGCGAGGATCGGTTTCTCCATTTTGAAAACCGACCGGGCCGACGGCCCCTTTGAGATGTTCGTACGGAAACATCCGGGATTTTAAATTTGTTTTCAACTCCCCTGCGGATGGCAATAAACGTATCGTTCGATATTTTCCCCTGCCAAACTCCTCTCCACAGTAATTCCCATAGAGCCGCCATGCTTAATCCGGATTCCCTGTGCAGGGTCGAAAAAGGATATCGGCTGTTCCGATCCGAAAATAATCGTTCGCTGTTTTCAGTTTCTGTGTCACCGGCATCGGTTGTCGGCAGCAGGTCGAGATCCTGCTTGAAACAAAATGTTATCTGCTTGTCTCCGGTTCCCACCCATTGAATAGCGTCTTCCTGCATTAAGGTATCCATCCATGAAGGGTCATAGGGGTAAATCCTGGCTGGAAATATTTCAGATTCCCATAATCCGGCCGAAGCCGGATAACATAAAAGCTGTTCCATGGCGCGATACAACCTTTCGATGTTGTCCTTAGGAAAGACGATGCCTTGAAAATTAGAGAGAAAAAGCGATAACCGATCGGCTGTGAGCGGTTCGAAGTCCGGAATAGATCTTGTTCTTAGCATGCGGAGGAGGATTTCAAAATTTTCACTGTCGCATATTTCTTCCTGCATGCTTCCTTTTGAGAGGAATCCATTTATGATAACTTCGGATTCCATGAGGTCTTTTAAAATCCGTTCTATGAGATCTTCATTTAGGCCAAGCATATCCATAAGGTGCGCGGGGGGTACCGGTCCATAGAACCGGAGCCACTCTCCGATCAGTCTGGATGCGGTTTCATCCAGCTCTTCTGCCGGAATGCCCCCAACATCCGCACCTGAATTGGAATTGAGGACGGATGCGTTTGAATGAAGAAGCTTCAGTTTCAGTTCATTCTGATTTTGGTAAAGGCTTGAAACGATTCGCGGCATCATCTCCCTGGAAAGGAAAACGGGCTCCTCGGCTTTTTTAGGAAAGCAGCGCACGATCTTTTGACCGATGCGATGAAAAAGATCGTCAATATCGATTTGATGATCCCTTTCCATAGCTTTAATCAATTGTTCCCATTCGGGCCGGGGTATCAGTATGCGCTCCTTTACCCAGTCCAACAAATCCCTTGCTGAATCCGGCGAGTATCCCGGTGCAAGGCGTTGACGTTTAAGCTCGAATTCCGTGACCAGGTCACTCGGGATCGTCGGTCTGAAATTGGGGGTAAAAACAACCTCTCTTAACAGATCACTTCTTAACCCGGATCTTTTATCCGAAGGTTTTGCATCATCCATATACATATATTGGTTGATCTGCCGCCAGCTGATGGTTCGAGCCATGGGGCTTGGGTAATCGGTTTCGGTTTGAGACCACCGGAGCAAGCCGGATTCGAGTTCAATGAGAACTTGCCTCAGACTGCTTAAATCGAATTCGTCTTTTAGGCAGCTCCGCCACGTTTCCAGCAATATGGGAAAATCGTCGTACTGAAACACCGCATCCATGAGCTTTTGCGATCGCAGGCGGCTGAGCCAAAGCGGTATGCGCTCATTAATCTTTCTTCGGGACAACAACAGTGCCCTGCCGGCACATTCTCGAAATCGTGCGCCGAAGAATCCCGAACCTTCGAGCCGGTTTCTCAATAACTTTTCAAAATTGGTGCTGGTGACCATGGAGAGTAATTCGGATGCATCAATGACATGGGGAAGGCAAAGCACCACACAGTCGTTTGAGGTATAGATTTCGATTCGCTGGCGGAATCTATCTTTCCATGCCGCTTCCAAGGCCATGGCAAACGGGCGATTCACCTTACCGCCCCAGAACGTGTGGATCACCACTTGGTTTCCGGGAGCGCCGCCCGGTCCGGATCGAATGTATTCCAGCAAAATATGGTGCCGGTGGGGGAGCTCGCATCGGCTGGTTTTTTTCTGTTCTCCCAGAAAATCTATGAGTTGCTTGGCAGCTGTGATATCCATGAAATAAAAGTTCTGTAAATCATCCAAAAACTCGGGTGTATCTAATCGGTATTCCGATTGTTCCAAGAACTCTCCGATCCTTTCTGAGAAATGGAAATCCCGGCCGTTTTCCTCTGCTTTCCAAAACGGAGGGGCCGTGGTTGTGGGGCTGCTCGGAAGCACAAATACATCATTGTGGGTTATCTTTTTAATCCGCCAATTCTGGGTGCCAAGGGTAAAGGTTTGTCCGATGGCGGCTTCCCAGACAAATTCTTCATCCAGTTCGCCGATTTTCGAGCCGGAGTCTTGATGACGAAGATTGAAATAACCACGATCCGGAATAACCCCACCGGATAAATAAAGGGCCAGCAGAGCCCCCTTCCTGGCCTCCACGGTACCATCCAAACGATCGATGGAAATCCGAGGCTTCAATTCTCGAATTCGACTGTCCGCATAACGGCCGGCGAGCATGTTTAAAACCAAATCGAACTGTTCGCGGGTAAGCCGGCGATAGGGGTGGCTGGTTTTTACTTGTGAATAGAGATGGACCATATCCCAAGTTTCTGTTCCCGTCATTGATACTATAATTTGTGCAAGCACATCCAACGGTGCTTCCACGGGTTGAACCGGTTCGATATTCTGATCAATAATGCCCGATGCCAGTACCGCTGCTTCGAGAAAATCCTGGGAATGTGTGGGAAACAGCTTGCCCCTGCTCACTTCCCCCACCTGGTGCCCGGCTCGACCCACGCGTTGAATTCCGGCGGACATGGCCGGTGGAGATTGAACCAGTATCACTTCATCCAATGCACCGATATCAATACCCAACTCCAGAGAATTGGTAGCCACGATGGCTTTCAGTTCACCTGCTTTCAGTTTATTCTCGACTGTTTCACGCAGCTCTCTGGATAATGACCCATGATGGGCATAAGCGATCGGTGCATGTTCCTCTTTATTGATTAGATAAGTCAGTTTTTCACAAAGCCTTCTGCTGTTTGCAAACAATAGGGTTGATCGGTTTTTGCGTATGATTCCTTTGAACGTATCAGCGAGCGGTTCCCATATTTTTGTGTCCAGCGGTCGATTCATTGCCTCTTCAGGAAATCTGACCTGTATATCGTATCTTTTGGATGATTCCGATTGGATCTGGTGAACTTGACGTGGGGTGTAACCCGGGGCATGAACCGTACCGTCCAGGCGGTAACCTCCGACAAATGATGCAACGGTATCCATCGGTCGAACAGTAGCCGACAAAGCGATTCGCTGGAATTCTCCGGAAAGTGGTATCAATCGATCCACCGCTGTGATCAGATAAGTCCCCCGTTTGTTGCCGATTACTGCATGGATCTCGTCCAGAATTACGGTGGACAGACCCATCAGAATCGATCGGCCGCCTTTGGAGCTTAACAGAATATTCAGGCTTTCAGGTGTTGTAATCAGTATTTCCGGTGGATGTCGTTGCATTTTCCGACGATCCGATTGCGGGGTATCTCCGCTTCGGGTCAGGACCCGGATATCCGGAAACGGTTGCCCATGGGACTCAAACACGTGTTGAAGTTGGAAGAGCGGGTCGAGAAGGTTCCTCTTAATATCGTTATTTAATGCTTTCAAAGGGGAAACATAGAGCACTCGGGTGTATCCCGCCGAACTGTGGCCGGTAATCAGTTGATTGAGTGCCCACAGAAAGGCGGTTAATGTTTTTC
>CAYSUA010000409.1:0-5919 GCA_964433795.1 uncultured Desulfobacteraceae bacterium
AACGCTATGCGTGGGGTGTCGAAAGTGCGAAGAAGCCTGCAACGAGCGGCACGGGTTGGCGAAACCGGGAGATTCCTTCGAAGAACTGACGGTTCTCGAAAATGAACGCAGGCCGGATGAAACATCTTATACCGTGGTCAACAAGTATTATCCGAAACATATCGGCTCCCTAACCTGGAGACGTCGACCGACATACGTCAAATTTCAATGCATGCACTGTAATGATCCTTCCTGTGTGTCTGCATGTATCGTCGGAGCGCTTACCAAAGAATCGATGGGACCGGTGATTTATGATGCCAAGAAATGCATCGGCTGCCGGTATTGCATGGTGGCATGCCCGTTTCAGATTCCCGCATACGAATACAAAAATGCACTCACCCCCCAGGTTCGAAAATGCACGTTCTGCTTTAACGATATAAAAGATAAAGGGCTTCCCGCTTGTGCCCAGATATGCCCCAGGGAGGTCATAGTTTTTGGTAAAAAACCGGATCTGTTGCATCTGGCTCGATGGAAGATGAAAAACAATCCGGGCAAGTATGTGGATCACATATACGGAGAGAAGGAGGTGGGGGGAACTTCCTGGTTATATTTGGCCGCCGAACCCTTTGATACCATCGGATTTCCAAAGCTAGGAACCAAAGCCCCGCCAAGGCTGACTGAAGCGATTCAACACGGCCTATTTCAATACTTTGCAGCCCCAGTCGGTCTCTTCGCAGTGTTGGGCGGAATCATGTGGGTCACCGGTTTTTATAATAAAGGGCAGGAACATGCTGATGAAGAAAAGCCGGATAAAGGAGAAACCTCATGAACCTTCATGAACAAGCCGCACCGGTAGAAGAAAAATTCCTCACCCCGGGTGTCATGGTGATGCTGGCATTCATGGCGGTGGGGCTCGCCTTTGCCGCTGTTCGGTTCCTGTTCGGCATCGGCGCGGTATCGAATTTGAACAATCAGTTTCCCTGGGGCATCTGGATCGGAATCGATGTGGCATCCGGGGTCGCATTGGCAGCCGGCGGATTTACCACCGGCGCGATTGCCTATGTGTTTAACCGGCCCCAATATCATGCGGTGATCCGTCCGGCCCTTTTGACCGCTATGCTGGGTTACACCTTCGTGGTTTTGGGGTTGCTTGTGGATATCGGTAGATACTGGAACATTACAAGCCCCATGTTCAACCACAACGGCAACTCGGTCCTATTTGAAGTGGCCATGTGTGTAATGATCTACCTTCACGTTTTGTATATCGAGTTTATTCCCATTGTGGTGGAACGATTCAAAGGGAGAATCGATCTGCCCGGAATGTTAGCACGGTTCAACAATCTTCTGGAAACCGTGCTTGATATCTCGGATAAAATACTCGGCAAGGTCATGTTCTTTTTTATTATTGCCGGAATCATCCTTTCCTGTTTTCACCAGTCAGGTCTCGGAAGCCTCATGCTTATCGCCCCCTATAAGGTCCACCCGCTCTGGTATACGCCGATTCTCCCCCTGTTATTCCTTTTGTCGGCCTTTGCAGCCGGTTACCCCATGGTGACCTTTGAGTCGATTATCGTTTCAAAATCGTTTGGTAGGAGGCCGGAAATGGAGGTGTTGACACCGCTCGCCAAATACATGCCGGTGTTGATGGGGGTTTATCTGGCTGTGAAAATCGCTGACATGGTTGTCCGCGGGACGTATGTCTATCTGCTGGACGGTACGGTGCAGGCCAATGCGTTTATCGTGGAAGTTTTGTTTGGTGTGATTCTTCCTTTCGTACTTCTGCTTTTTAATAGGGTGCGACGCTCTCCGGGATGGCTTTTTTTTGCCTCCACCGCATTTGTCCTGGGGATCTTGATGAACCGGATCAATGTATTTGTGGTGAGCTACACCCCTCCATATGTGATCGAGTCCTATTTTCCGTCGGTAGGGGAGATCGCAATTACAGTGGGATTAATTGCAACCCTCATGTTCCTATACCGGGTATTTGTTTTCATTTTTCCGGTCCTGGGCGCACTACCGAAGAAGATGTCCACCGCCGCCCTCCTGTTGCTGGCATTATCCGTGATTTTCTTCCAGCCATCGGTTAATGCGGGAGAGATCCCGGATTCCGACAAACAGCCGCTTCCGGCTCTGGAACTGAAAATGCCGTCTATAGAGGATGCACCGAATGTCCGCACCCTCAATAATCCGATTGTCAATGAGTACAGTGACATCTACCAGCCGGTCAGGTTCATGCACCGCAAGCATGCCAATGTCTTGAAAGACTGCACCCTGTGTCACCATCGAATGCCGCGTGAAGAGGGGGATACCTACGGCATCCCGGTGACCATGGAACTTTTAAAAGAGAAGGAAGAGGTTCCCGCAGGCTGTGCGGATTGCCACGGTCGACCCTTCAATCCGAAACAGCTCCATACCCCGAGTCTTAAAGGGGCTTACCATCAACTCTGCATGGACTGTCATAACGAATCGGAACAGGTGCCCCATGTCAGAGGCCCGGTTCTCTACAGTGCCATGGTGAGAGGGCCCATCGCTCGAACATTGGACACCCGGGCGCCGACCGATTGCCTGGCCTGCCACCCCAAACGGGTTCCGGATCATAAAGAACTGGTCAAGTTGACCGGGGAAGTGGATGCTTTGACGGTTACCCAAAACTGCCTCTCTTGTCACGAAAAAGAGGGTAAAGCCATCTTAAAGACATCCCATTGGAACTGGCAAGGACCGTCCCCCTATACCGTGGGAAATGAAAAACGGATCGATTTAGGCAAACGGCACAACACCATCAACAACTTCTGCATCAATATCAACGGCAACTGGGAGCGTTGCACCAGCTGTCATATCGGATACGGCTGGAAAGATGAAACATTCGATTTTGACGATGTGTCTAAAATCGACTGCCTGGTCTGCCATGACACAACCCAGTCGTATAAAAAGGCGCCGCCCGGAGCCGGGTTTCCGGAAAAAGATGTTGACCTGACTAACGTCGCACAGAATGTGGGCAGACCCAGCCGGGCCACGTGCGGCACCAATTGTCATTTTGTGGGGGGCGGAGGAGATGCGGTAAAACACGGTGATATGAATACCAACCTGGAAGAACCCAAGGGTACATGTGACGTTCATATGGGAGTGGACGGAAAGGGAATGGATTTCAAATGTCAGGATTGCCACAAAACCCGCAATCATATGATATCCGGCCGGAGTATATCCGTACCGGCTGCAGAGGGAGATCTTTCCTGCGAATACTGCCATACGGACCGACCACACACCGACGCGAATCTCCTTGATTACCACCTGAACAAACACACCGAGGCTGTGGCCTGCCAAACCTGTCACATTCCGATCTATTCCAAATGCAGACCGACCAAGGTCTACTGGGACTGGTCCACTGCCGGTGAGGATCGCAAACCGAAAAAAGATAAATACGGCAAACCGGATTACAACAAGAAAAAGGGAAGCTTCAAGTGGAAGGAGTCGGCAAAGCCGGAGTATTACTGGTACAACGGTACCGTAAAGAGGCATCTGCTAGGAGACCGCATAAACGAAGCCGGAGTTACGGAACTGACCAAACCGGTGGGAAGTATTAATGATCCGGCGTCCAGGATTTATCCGTTCAAGCTGCATCGGGGAAAACAGATCAGCGATGCGGTTTACAAGTATCTCATCGTACCAAAGTTGTGGAAGGGTTACTGGAAGCACTGGGATTGGGATAAGGCATCAAGAGACGGTATGAAGCATGCCGGCCTGGAATACAGCGGAAAATATGAATTTGTTGAGACGGTGATGTATTGGGGTATCACCCATGAAGTCATGCCCAAGGAAAATGCCCTTTCCTGTGCCAACTGTCACACTGCGCTTTCCAAAGCCCCGTATTGCGGAAAGTGTCATCAGGATAGGGACGGGACCGATTTTAAAACCCTGTCAGAGCGGGGAATCGATTTCGAAGCTTTGGCTCAAAAGGGAAGAGATGTCGAAGGATTGAAGGGCACCACCAATTACATCGATTTTAACGCGCTGGGATACAAAGGGGACCCCATCGAAACCGGTGGACGATTCAACAAGCTTCCCTTGGTAAATAAGACAGAAAATACTCAAAAAATCCTAAGTCAGAAATAAAGGAGGAAAATGATATGTTGCGACGCATCGGATATGTTTTAATGATTTTCGTGTTTCTAGCCGGATCCGTCAGTATCGGAATCGCCGCCGGCAATGCAAAAGGAAATGCCCGCAAAGGCAAATACCTTTTTCGTAAAAGCTGCAGAGAATGTCACAAAGACGGTGCTGCAGCAAAGGACTTAAGCCCGGCAGACAAAACCCAGGCCGAATGGAAAACAATATTTGCCAAAGATGCCTATCAGTCTCTCTCCTGTAAAGCAGAATGGGAAAAGCGGTCCGAGAAGGATATGAAAGATATCTATTCGTACATGTACAACCATGCTTTCGATTCTCCATCCCCGGCCAAGTGTAAGTAACAAAGATTCGAAGCGCCGGCTATGCCGCGGATGATTGGGACCATCTGTATGGGACGGTTTTAGACGGCTAGAGGTCATTAAGGAGAGCAGTGATGCCAGATAAGGTGTTTTCCCGCCGCAGATTTCTAAAGGTTTCGGGTGCGGCCACGGCCGCAGCGGCTGTGGGCGGTCATTCCCGTATTTTGCACGCCCTTGTTACCACCCAAAATGCGGACAAACAGGGCAACGCCACAAAGCGATACTCCGTTTGCGACATGTGTTTCAATAAATGCGGACTGATCGCAAAAGTGGATAAACACGGTGTGGTTGCCAAACTGGATCCGAATCCGAAATTTGAAAAATCACGCGGCATGCTGTGCGCACGCGGGAATGCCGGCATCAAGCAACTGTATGATCCCGATCGGTTGAAATACCCGTTGCTTAGAAAAGGAGCCAGGGGAGAAGGAAAGTGGCACCGTCTCACCTGGGAGCAAGCACTGGATCATGCAGCCGAACAGTTGCAGAAGATTGCAGAAAAATATACCCGCTGCGGGATGCTTTTTATGGCCGGCAGCGACCTGCAATCCACCTTCGTTCATCGATTTGCGGAAGTCTACGGATCTTACAATGTTATCTCCCATGAATCCAACTGCCTGGTCAGCAGGAACCGGGCGTTTTTGGATACGTTCGGAGAAGTACCGTTTGCAGATCTGCTCAACAGTAAATATGTCATAATGGCCGGGGCCAATCGGTTTGAAGCCCTGGTTACCCCGGACAGCATCGATATCGTCTCGGCTATGGAAAAGGGCTGTAAACTGGTGGTTCTCGATCCTCGTTTTACCAAGACTGCAGCCCTGGCCCATGAGTGGTATCCCATACGGCCCGGAACGGATATGGCGTTTTTTCTGGCCATTGCCCACGTTCTGATAACAGAAGGGCTGTATGATAAAAAATTCGTGGCAAAGAAAACGTTCGGTTTTGAGAAGCTTGCCGAACATGTGAAGCCGTATACTCCGGAGTGGGCGGAGAAAGAATGTGAAATCCCGGCAAAGCATATCCGTCGCATGGCACGGGAGATGGCCGAAGCTGCTCCTGCTGCCGTTGTTTATCCGGGCAGGCGGAGTTCCGACTATGAAGACTCCACCCAGATTCGAAGATCCTTTGCAATCGTCAATGCATTGCTGGGGAACTGGGATAAACCCGGCGGCCTGATCCTCGCCGGAAAAATCGGTCTGCAATCCCCTTCCTATGAAGCGCCGTTTTATGAAGACAACCCTGAGGAGCGGATCGATTCGGGACGGGCGCTCATGATGTTTGAAGAAGAAGGATCATTCAAACATGCTCGGGATGCGGTCATAGAAGGAAAGCCGTACCCGGTGAAGGGATGGTTTACATATAAGACCAATCCCATGCAAACCGGAGCCAACCGACAAAAAACCATTAAAATGATCCACTCTCTCGATTTCATGGTCTCTGTGGATATCGCCATGAGCGA
>CAYSUA010000410.1:0-5910 GCA_964433795.1 uncultured Desulfobacteraceae bacterium
ACAGTCAATCGCTTCGCGATAATAATTAAGCTTATGCCTGAAAGGCATCTGAAGCATTTGCCTGGGCAAGTCGCCCAGGCAAAAAATCTTTATTTTCTGTGTATGTCTGTGTGGGTCTGCGGCTAATATATATATTTTCAATCGCAACCATTAAGGATCAACTGTTTACTCTTTTAAATGACTCCAACTCTTTTGGAGATGATCCAAAATTTATAACCTACCAAAATTATGCAAATCATCAGACTTTGTGACATATAGCATGGAATAATTTCATCTGCTTCGATAACTGAAATATCTCAATAAATCTCAACTCTACGAGTCGAAGAGTGGTACATGCTATATTGTACCTGTCTTATTTATTCCGAACTAGGGCTACCGGTTGCAATCCCAACAGATCTTTTGATATTATAAAGTGAACAATACCATTGGAATGCTTGATTGGGGAGAGATTCAAGCATAATGCAAGAATGGTTGATTTGAGTGTACGACGATATCACAAATTGTTACCATAATTGTATATTCTCGATGCGTCAGCATTCACAAGAATTATCAGATGTACTCATCGCCTGGAATTAATTATGTAAACCAGCAGCTTACAGCAAACAGAGAGGACTTAATGAGCGAAACTAAATCTTTAGCTGTTTCGGAACAGATCATCAACAAAGCCATTTCACTGGGTGCATCGTTGGCTGGTATCGCCGACTTGGACCTGCTTAAAAAATCCCCTTCTCACGATATTTACACAAAAATAGAACCGAATCAGGGAATCGGATCGCGGGATTTTGTGGAAGGTGTCGAGCCCGGGGTCATCAAATGGCCTCCCCATGCAAAATCGGCCCTTGTTATTGCTTTGGCCCATAAAGAGGATGATCCGGAAATAGCCTGGTGGATAGAGCAAGATGATGACAGGGAAAGCACAGGCTGTCGGACCCTTCAGGAAATCCTCAACAATGTAGCCGAATGGGTACATGAGGAATTCAGCTTCGCAACTCATACCTTACCCTACCATTTAGAGCATGGTGGTATTTTTTTTAAAGACTCGGGTATGTTGGCCGGATTGGGTTCTATCGGCAAAAACAATCTTTTAGTGACGCCGGAATACGGACCCCGAGTACGGGTGTGGCCTCTTTTGTTTGACGCTGAACTTAAACCCACTGGGCCGGTAATTTACGATCCATGTGATGGTTGCGACGAACCTTGCCGCAAAGCATGCCCCAGGAATGCTTTCGGGAAAGCTGCACATTCACCGGTTGAAATGGGGATGATCACCCTTCCGGGCAAAAACGGGTATTACGACCGGGAAACGTGCAAGATTGAAACTGAAAAGAACGTAGCAGACAAAGAATCCATCGAACTGGACGGTTATGAAGATAGGGTTGTGGTTATCAAGTTTTGCCGGAGTTGCGAGCTATCCTGTCCGGTGGGAAAGTAATAGCATCATATTCAAAGCGTAAAATTCGGTGACCCCAAAAAATCAAAGATACCGGATGCATGGTGAAACTTACTGTCTGAATTGGATACACAATATCCTGGGGTGATGGGATTGGGTTTAAGCCTATCCTGAAACCGGCTATATCTCCAACAAATCCGTAAAATTTGGCTCTCACTATAACCTGTGATATCCATTTTTATAAAGCCACCGCTCAAGAATAATTATCCAATGGGTCAAAACCAAAAGGGCTGGAAACTTTACAATATTAAAAATATACGTTAAATAAATTTTGTGCCAGCGAGCTTTTGGTTGATGCAAGTATTGTTGACTAAAGGGTAGGATGGTATCAGTAATTTTGGCAGACTGGTTATGCTCTCAATAGATCACAAGTCCAGTGATATTTGGCTCTCTGGTATGGCACCGCCATCGGCGTGGAATCCCGCCTGACCACAACATATTGAGAAGTGAGGGTTAACCATGATACGAAAGGCCTTTTTCCCAGGGTGTTATATACAAGGGAAGGATATTCTCCGAAATCTCGCGGAAATTGAAGAACTTAAAAAGAAAAGAGTTTTTATTCTCGCTACGAACCAGGCTGTTAAGAGAATTATTCCGGAAAACCTTCCAACCTGGAAAAGTATATGCGAAATCAAATATGAGAAATTCAGTGGTGCGTGCACCTGGGATGAGATCAACAGGGTGCTCGAGATAGCAAGAGGTGATGTCTATGATTTCATCATCGGCATGGGGGGTGGGAAGACCATTGACACGGCCAGGGTGGTTGCCAAGCAATTGGGCGTCAAATATATCGCAGCGCCTACCATCGCCGCTACAGACGCACCCACTGCAAGTGCTTGTGTCGTTTACAGTAACGAAGGTTCGGTCGTCGACTATTTCATCACAAGCAATCCCGATTATGTACTGGTGGACACGAGGATCATTGCTGAAGCACCGGCAAGGTTTCTTGTTTCCGGAATGGGCGACGCACTTGCAACATGGTTTGAAGCGGAGACCTGTGATCGATCCTATTTCCTAAACGTATGCGGCGGGTTCAATCTCAGGGCCATTATGTCCCTTGCCGATGCGTGCTACAAGACCCTTTTAACATATGGTAGCACAGCCAAGATCGCTTGTGAAAACAATGTGGTAAGTCCAGCACTTGAGTACATTGTAGAAGCCAATACCCTTCTCAGCGGCCTTGGTTTCGAATCAGGTGGTCTCTCAACCGCACACGGTATTCATGACTGTCTCTGCAATCTGGAAGGCACGCACGCATATTATCACGGTGAAAAGGTGGCATTCGGTACCCTGGCCGGGTTATTCTTAGAAGCCAGACCTCAGACGTTGATAGACGAAGTGTACGCATTCTGCAGATCTGTCGGACTGCCGACCACATTGGCGCAGATCGGTCTGGAGGGCGTTACAGATAGGGAATTGGATGCAGCCATTCATCCGGTGTTTGATAACAAACAAAGCTATTTGCACAACGTGAGATCAGATTTGACACCCGAAGGAATCATAGAGGCCATCCGGATGGCGGATGCGCTTGGTCGTCACCTGGGTTAACGATCTTCAGGACCAAAGGTACTCATTAGTCGGATGAACCTTATTAATGATACCAAAAATATAGGTGAACGTAAATCTGGCGAAAAACACTCCCGAAAGATGCAATTACTGCAAATTTCGAATGGAACACATGGTTTTCGGAAAGCCGTCGATGAGCTTTGTGGTTATTCGAACTGGTCATTTTTTGGTGGGTGAAAGATAACTTTCAATGAACAGAAAAAAGATACTTCAAAAAATACTTGCTGGTTCAAAAAATATTAAATTTTCTGATATGGTGAATCTTGTTGAAGGATTCGGTTTCACTCTTTCAAGAACCGATGGAAGTCATCATATTTTTGATCGACCGGACATTCCAGAGCTTGTTAATCTACAAAATATAAAAGGCCAGACGAAACCATATCAGATGCGACAATTTTTAAAACTTGTCGAGAAACACGATCTGAAATTGGAGGAAAATGAATAATGCGCGACTATCATATAAATATATTTTTTTCAGAAGATGACGGTGGATACATTGCTGACATCCCGGATCTTGAAGCATGTTCAGCTTTTGGTGATACACCTGATGAGGCGCTGCGGGAGGTTCAAAAGGCCAAATCTTTGTGGATTGAGGCTGCCAAAGCTGAAAGCAAGCCAATTCCGCCGGCTAAATATCGACCGGTCATTTATCAAGCACAATTTGCCTGATATTTTCTGCAAAACCGGACATCGACATTGCCTTCACCTGATCGGACTTCTGCTGTTCTTTATAACCGCAGGTGAGCCGCGTCATTCAATGATAATTATCCTAAGCGTAACATCCATAGACTCAAAAAAACTCAACACTACCATTTGAAAACAAAAAAGATAGCTATCAGTAGCGCGTTTAAGATTGGCATGCTGCTGTTTTCAAATGCGATTCGTGCAACGCGGTGGTAAAATGCCGGAGTGAAGTCGGCAGGGGTCACCCCTTCATGGTATCGGGAAGGAAAAGGGCGATCTCGGGAAAGATAGTCAGGATAATCAGGCTGACGAGCATGGCCACCCAAAAAGGCCAGATCCCTCTAAAAATAGTGTACATGGGGACTTCCTTAGCTACTCCCTTTATGATAAACACATTCACACCAACAGGAGGTGTAATGAGCGCCATCTCCAGCATTATCACGACCATTACTCCAAACCATATGGGATCAAAGCCGAGGTTCACCATCATTGGATGGATTATCGGAATGGTAAGGACCATGATGGCCCATCCGTCTAAAAACATACCGAGGATTGTGTAGATGAGGACAACGCCCGCAAATATTATGTAGGGAGATAGCTTTAATCCAGCCATATAACCAGCTAATTCAAAGGGGATGCGAGTAACGGCCAAAAAGTACCCGAACACATACGCCCCGATGACTATTATAAATATCATCCCCGTGTTTTGACCCGTCATGCGAAGAGAATCCATAAAGTGTTTCCAAGTCATATTCCTTTTATGAATCGCTAAAACGAAGGCGCAGAAGGCGCCGATACCAGCAGCCTCCGTGGGAGTAAACACTCCCATATATATGCCTCCCATAACGATCACAAAAAGGGCTAACATTCCCCAAACATCCTTTAGCGCAGATATCCTTTCGCTAAAAGTAGCTACCTCACTCCTTGGAGCAATTTTGGGATTCAAACGAACCTGAATATTGATGGCCAGCATGAAGAGTAAAGCCAACATGATACCGGGAAGAATACCTGCGATAAAGAGTTTGCCCACGGACTGTTCCGTTAGGATGGCATAAAAAACAAAAGTAGCGCTTGGAGGAATCAGAATGCCAAGAGTTCCACCCGCGGCAACGGTGCCTGTGGCAAGCGAATCGCTATACCCATATTTTCTCATTTCCGGAAGGGCTGCCATACCCATGGTAGCGGCAGTAGCCACGCTGGACCCGGATATTGACGCGAAACCCGCGCATGCACCGACTGTTGCCATAGCCAAACCACCCCTCCTGTGACCGATCCATCTTTCTACCGCACGATATACTTGGTGGCTTAATCCAGCGTGGGAAGCAAATTGACCCATCAGGACGAATAGGGGGATGACACTCAGGGTGTATGTCGTTCCACCGGCATAAAAGCTTATTCCGAGAATATGCATCCCCCCATCTACGCTCCCGAGATAAATGTACCCCAGCCATCCGATCAACGTCATTACAAATGCTATCGGCATGCCCGTGGCAAAAAGGAGAAACAGAAACGCAATACCGATAATGCCTGTTGTAATAGGGCTCATCCTTTTATCGCCTTGGCTAAGGATTGTATAAACTGAACGAAAAGGACTAGGGAAAGCACACCAATACCTATCGCCACAAATAGGATAAAGGGGCTAATGGGAATGAACAATTCGGCGGTCACATCGTTTCTTTCCCATGCGGTTCTGGCCTGTAAGACATTGCGCCAGGTTACAATGGAAAACAGGATGAAAGCGATAAGACTGGTAAAACACACCAAAATGTTCCTGGCCCTCTGAGGAAGTGTTGTAATAACCAGATCAACGACCACATGTCTTTTAACAGCCATTGTGTACCCGATCGATGAGAATACCAGTATGGCCATCATAAACTCGGTCAACTCATAACTGCCTAGTATAGGCCGGTTGAAGACATAACGGAGTAAGACATCGGCCACCGTCAGCAAGACCATGACAACCAAAGCAAACTGCCCGATAAGGAGCAGAAAACGGCTGACCGGAAAGACAGCTTTCTCAAGAAACAGGCCGACCCGGCTTAACCACCCATTCATTAATAGCCCCTTTTCGTTTATTTTGAATCAAACTCCCATTAGGGTTTATTTACCTTGAAGCTGACGTATCTTATCCAGGACTTCCTCTCCGGGGAGACCCTTTTTCTTCATATTTGCCAACCACTGATCATATACCGGGGAGAACGCTTTATCCC
>CAYSUA010000411.1:0-5899 GCA_964433795.1 uncultured Desulfobacteraceae bacterium
GAACTATATTTAATATTTACAGATGCTTAGACATTAGCGGACGGACACTATCTAATCATTCTGATCGCTGCTAAACTTCCCCTCCTTGGCAAGGGCAATAAAATGGGCCACATCGATCTCCTTTGGACAGACAAAGGAGCAGGCGTGGGAGGAATGGCAGCGGTAGACACCGTTATCGCTGTACAGGATTTCCATTCTTTCTTTCTTTTCCTCCTCCCTGGGATCCATCATGCGAACAATGGATGCAAGCATCGCATTGGGACCCAGAAAGCCTTTGTGGCTGCTGATGCAGGCCGAAGCACAACAAAAACAATTGATGCAACGCGTGGCATTCACATATCGATCCAATTCGCTTGTGCTTATGGGATAGGCTTCTCCGGATTCAGGGGGTTTGGCCGGCCGGATAATATACGGTTTCACCCGATCGACCCGGTCGTAGGCTTTTTCCAAATCCACCACCAGATCCCTCACCACCGGTGCAACATCCAGCGGCTGTATTGCAAAGGTGGTTTTTCCGAAATATTCCACCGCGTTTTCAACCAGCAGTTCACAGGCCAGAAGCGGCTTGCCGTTTATGCGAACCGCGCAGGTTCCGCATTGTCCGTGCTCGCAGGATGAATTCCATGCCAGAGAAGGATCCTGTTCTTCGTTGATTTTACGGAACAGATCGACAAACCGAAGAATTCGCCCGACCTTAAGGTGATATCTCTGCACCCAGGATCGGCTCGCTTCCGGGTCGTATCTGTGAATCTTGAGGGTAATATCGAATTCCGTTTTCATGAATATCTCCGATATTCAGGTAAGAGGCCAGGGGTTAGTGGTGAGAGGGATGCTTTTTCCTCTTACCCCTGACCTCTAACCCCGTACCCAGTATTAATATTTTCTTTGAATTAGCCCAAACTGTTCGTAATGTTCTCCATTGGCTTCATAAATGCTCATGTCAACCGGCCGGCCTGCTTGTTCGACCGCTCCGAATTCCGGCATAGCAATCAGGGTGTGGTTGTTGAATTCGTCCAACCGTTCCGGATAATCTTCACGAAAATGGGCGCCCCTGGATTCCCTGCGGTTTAATGCCGCCCGGGCAATCACCAAAGAAAGATCGAGCAGGTTGTCCAGTTCCCAGCGATTCACCAGTTCCTGGTTCATGGTCAGGGCTTTTACGGACAAGGCGGTGTGATTTGCCCGATCTTTTAATTCTTTTATAGTTTCAATGGCTTCCGATATTCCCGACTCTGTTCGAAAAACCCCCACTTTCCGGGTCATGGTGTTTCTTAGGGCTTCTCTAAGGGTTCCGATACTCTCTTTCCCGGTTGCTTCCATATAGGCCGAAAACTGGGGGACGCTCTTTTCCGCTTCCGCCTCCAGCGCGGTGTCGGAAAGTTCGGCCATGTATTCCAGCACCCTTTCCCCGGCGAATTTTCCCATGGTGATGAGCTCCAAAATGGAATTGGTCCCCAGGCGATTAAACCCGTGAAAGCTCGCAGCAGCGCATTCGCCCACAGCAAAGAGGCCCGGAATGACTTCCTGGGTCATATCCTGAACTTCACCGAATTCATTGGTGGGGATACCGCCCATATGATAATGCATGCTGGGTCTCACCGGGCACAGGTCCTTTTTTGTATCCAGATTGACATATTTTTTGAAAAACCCGGCAACCTCCGGAATCTCCTTTTCATGAATCGCATCCGGAAGATGGCGCAAATCGATCCAGACATGTTCGATCTTGTGGTCCGGGTTCATTATGCCCCGGCCTTCGCGCACCTCGGTCTCGATAGCGCGCGCCACCATATCCCGTGGCGCCAGCTCTTTCATCTTGGGCGCATATTTTTCCATGAACGCCCCTTCTTCCTTGTTCCGCAAAATCCCTCCCACTGACCGGAGAGTTTCGCTGGCCAAAATGCCGGGCCCCACAATGCCGGTGGGGTGAAACTGAACCGCTTCAGGATCCATGACCGGAAGTCCGGCACGGAGAACCAGTGCCAGGCCGTCACCGGTATTCTGACGACAGTTGGTCGTGACCTTGAATACCTGGCCGCAGCCCCCGGAAGCAAAAACGGTGGCTTTGGCAAGAATCCTGATGAGTTCTCCCTGTTTCTGGTTGAAAACCACGCCTCCGACGCATTGTTTGTCCTTGAACAATAATTCGATGGCAACGGACTGGTTCATAAAAGAGATCCCCCGCTTCATGGTCTCTCCCCAACCGGTGTCCGTAATTCCCTTGCCGGTTCGATCCGCCTCGAAAACCGCTCTAAATGCAGAGGCTTCGCCGAAATTGACGGTATGCCCGCCGAATGTTCTTTTGCCCAGTTTTCCGTCCGGACTCCGGCTGAAATGCATGCCCCGGTTTTCCAGCCAAACGATCTGCTCCCAGGACCCTTCACTGATTTTTTTCACAACGTTCTGGTCCGCCATGCAATCCGACCCTTTCCAGGTATCGAACATGTGAAAAATTGCTCTGTCCACAGGATCATTCGGGTCCACTGCCGCAAGGCCGCCCTGGGCGGTTGAGGTATGCGACTTTTGAGGGTGGGGCACTTTGGTCAGTGCAATCACCTTCGTTCCCGGTCTCTTTTCAAGAATCTCAGCCGCACAGCGAAGTCCGGCGCCCCCGGCCCCGATAATGAGAACGTCACAGCAAATTGTGTCTGTAATCTTTATGGCACCATTCATGAAATTGCTCCTGGATGTGATCCGGGTTGCCCGGTTTTATATAAAGATCGTAAGCTTCATCCCTACCCAGCCGAAAAAAACCATTATGGCCGTGATCAAAAATCCGGATAACAACTCTATTCGTTTGTTCGGAAAGTAGTCTTTGGTAATGGAATACAGGCCATATCCGGCATGATAGAGAACACAGAATACGAGCGAGAGGTCCACCAGCTTGATAAAGATATTCTGCATCCTGGCGATGACCACACCGGCCTGGTGCGCCACGGTTGGATTCAGATGCATGAACAGCAGGTGTGCCGGAATCATTATTAATAAAAATCCCCCGGTGATCCGTTGAAGCTTCCATCCCAACGATGCGCCTGAAGTGCTTATTTTAACCACTATAAAATAAACGGCACAGAGTGCAGCGGAAAGCGCAGACAACCAGAAAAATACGGGGGTAACCACCTGATTGCCCATCATCATCATGAGCCCGATGAAAAGGATGTAAGCTGCGGCAAGACCGATCAGCCACCGAATCATGGATTCCGTGTTTCGATTTCCGAAAACTTCATACAGAATCAGGCGGCCGCCGTTTAAGGCGTGAAAAATCACCGGAAAAACCAAAAGCCATTCCAGAAAAACAAACAGAAAGAGTCGAAGAATCCGCATCTTCGCGTCATAGCTTTCCGGCGCCTGTAAAGAGGTAAGGGTAACGATGTGAAAGAATACATATAAAACCAGAAATACTCCGGCGATTCGATGGGCCCAGGCCAAAATAAACGGCCAGCCTCTGGTTTTCGCAACCATGGATATCACCGGTATTTTTTCCAGTTTCGGAATAAAGAATCGATCAATTCGTTCTGCAAGATCCACTGAAGGGTTCCTCCTTATTTTAATTCAAGCTTGAGTCTTCCTCTTCTCCCTGGTTTTCCAAATAGACCAAAAACCGCTCATAGGCGACTTCAATATGGTTTTGCACAATCTTTGCGATTTCCAGTGGATCCGAATTCGGGTCCTGAAACAGTTCGTTTATTTTTTTGTGGGTATCGAGAAATCCCCTCAGGCCCTCTTGATAGTATTGATAGGCAAACCGATAATACATGCTGTGCATGCGCAGGGTTGTCAAGATATTGATGAGCACGTCGTTTCCACAGGCATCGATAAAGTCTTGGTGAAACTTCAGATGATATTTCCAGTACTTTTTCGTATCCTCTTCCTCAACCGCTGCTTCCATCTTTTCCAGGGCATCGGCGATCTGTCTCTTTTCTCTGTTGGTCATCTTTTTGTGAGCTTCAGCAGCAGCCATGCCCTCAAGGGCCGATCGTACCGGAAAGTTTTCTTCCACATCTTTACGCGTAATCCGCTTAACATAAGTTCCCTTTCGGGGCACAATCTGGACAAGACCCTTTTTTTCAAGATCCCGAAAAGCTTCCCGGAGTGGAGAGCGGCTGATATTGAATTTCTTTTGAAGCTCGGCCTCCACCAGCTTATCACCGCCCTTGAGCACTCCCTCCAGAATGGCCTCGGTAAGGATTCGGGATACCTGTTCACCCAAAACGTTTGCTTTTAAATCGAATTGTCCGATTTGATCTGTCGGCATTTTAATTTTCTATATTTTGATACATTTCAAATGGTTGTGTCAGGATTAAATATCGGAATCTTTTCGGTATTTTGTCGACCGTCGACAATACTATAAACATGAATCAGAGTTGTCAAGCGGAAAGACAGGATGGACGAGCCAACCCATTTCTCTGATGAACTTAATCGGTTAATTCTATTCCAAGCCTCTCGGCTGCAAGAATAGCTTCCTGTATCGATGGTTTTGCATCGATGATTGCCACCCGGCCACCGCCCCGGTTTCGTGCATCCAGCTCGGCGCTTTTGTCGCTTGTTTCTATTCGTATGCGCTGTACTTCGGGAGTATCTATTTTGTTGATTTTCACTTCGATATCTTTAATTTCCGGAAGTTCAAAAATCTTATGATACATCTCGATATCATCGGTTTTCGCACCATAAATGGCGCCCATAAGAATGGCGGGAACATTGATGGCCCGTCTCGAAAAAAGGTCGATGGTCAGATCGATTTCGATTTTCTTGATATCACCCGATATCATTTCATGACAGATGCGTGCCATATTTGTCGGCGAACCCACAGCAATACTGCTCCCCCCGACCACAACATCACCGAACACTTGAGTCAGCGGTCGAGAAGCGGAAATCATTTTTCTAATCTCTTCCCGGGCCTGCTTCTTGATTCTGGTTGCGCTTTCCTCTTCTTCTTTTCGGATGTCACGATCTACAAACGGCTCGTTCTGGGGCTTTTTCTGTAAATACGGTTCCATGTATTCAAGATTGATGGCCGTGATAACCGGGGCGGCTTGAACATGGATTTTTGAAGCCATGGCGATCATGACATCCACATCCACATCAACGGGAATAGATGTCTTTAATACCAGGTTGGACGCTTGATTCCCGATTAGAATTGCACCGCTGATATGGGTCGCACATAAGCCCGCAACCATTACCCGGGGCGTACACGGAACCGCAATGGTCGGCGAAAGTGCCAGGACGATGGCCTTGGCAACTTGTTTGGGGGTTCCGCCTCTAAGATCTGTTAACGCTGCAGCAGTCGCTGCCGCCCCGGCACCATAGCCCTCCAGGTTGCATCCGGTGGTCTGTTTGCCGACCCTAAATATGCTGCCGATCTTCAAAATGAGGGCGGCACAAAGCGCCCGCTCTTCCCGGGAAAAGCCTTCTTCGTCGAGCGCTTTTAACAAACCGGTATACGGACAGGAATCTCCTGTCCCCGCACAGGGCTGGAGGCCCATCACATGATTTCCCACCTCTGTGGCCAGGGTATAGATCAGGGCCTTGTTGATCAGCGAATCGTCTATCAACGCCCTGTCTTCATATCGAGCCAGATCTGATCCCACCGTTCCCAGGAGAAAACTCCTCCCTTTGGTAAGCCCCGTTTCCATGGCCATGGAATTATGCTGAAACGCCTCTAAAACCAAATTCAGGATATCATTGTAGGTTCTATCTTCTTTGACCATGGCCTCTGCCATGACCATTGTGCTCAGAGATGCCTCTTCCTCTTCCGCGATCTCGATGAGTTCACCCAGGGTAATATCCCTGATGGACAGCTCCTTCTTCATCCGTTGTATGATTTTTTCGGTAGGAATCATTACAAGGCGATCTCCTTTTCAAAGGCATTTTTGTTATGTGGTTATATATATCAAAACCAAGT
>CAYSUA010000412.1:0-5893 GCA_964433795.1 uncultured Desulfobacteraceae bacterium
CGATATCTTTGGTGTTGAATCGAACGAGGGGAAACGACCGTCTTCCCAGAGGGGTGACCACCGCCACCCCCAGCTCTCCTTCATCCACTTCCCGGTCCAGGGTTTCCATATCGAGTATTTCTACGAGAAAATAAGGCTCCATGATGTGAAGGCCGTTTCGTTCCCCGCACATGGCGCCCCAGGCACAGGGCTCGGTCCCGCCGATATGGTCATAGACCTCTGCTCCCCATGTCTCTTCAAGCCTTTGCCGGGTGGCTTGTGGAAGCGGTTCCCCGGCGCACAGCATTCGCTTGATCCCGATGTCCTTGGGATCGATTCCCATCTTAGAGGCGGATTCCGCCATGTGCATCCCATAGGTAGGCGTATTGAGGGAGGCTGTTGCTTTTACTTCCAGCATCTTGTTTATTCTGCCCGTGGTGTCGAGGGCTCCACCCGGAACCACCATACACCCCAGCTTTTCAGCCGCATAATGGCCTTCCCAATACGCGACATATACGTTGTATCCGAAGGGCACGAATACGGTGTCTGTCTCGCGGAAACCGGCCATCCAGAGAATATGGCACCATACTTCCACCCGCCACTGCCAGCTTTCATAACTTTCAGGAACATAGACCGGCCTGCCCGTGGTACCGGACGTTTGGCGGAATGTGGTGACCGCTTCAAATGGAACACCCTGCATCTTTCCAAACGGAAACGGATTCTGATCCTCCTGTGCCGTACGGAGATCTTCTTTATCGATCAACGGCAGGTTTTTAATATCCGCCATGGATCGAATGTCTTCGGGTTTAAAGTCTGTGTATCTTTCTTTATAAAAGGGAGTGTTCTGTTTGGCGTGCTGGAGTAGCTTTTTAAGGTTCTTCAGCTGAATCTTGCTGATTTTCTCGATAGATAACTGCTCAGCAAAAGGATTCCAGTACTGCATCTGTCCATCCCCTCCCTATTAGTGCCTTAGAAATTTTTTTCTTGTTTTTTACAAGAAAAAAATTTGGTGAAGGCACTTATCCCGTTTATCGGGGCTAGAAGCCGTAATCGATACGGAATCACAGTGTCTAAAATTGGGTTTCGAGTTTCTCGGCAATACTTTTCAAATACGAAGAATACGAACCAATCTGGTCATCTTTAATCTGATCTCTCAATCCCACAACCCAGATGGCGGCCACGATGTCTTTTCTGTTGAAATTCAAGGGAACCGCAAAAGCGCGGATAGCTTCAATATATTCTTCCATATCAAAGGCTATACCGGTTTTCCGGGTCTCAAGAATCATTGATTTATACTGCTGCTTATTGGTGCAGGAAAAGGGTGTAAATTTTTTTAGTTCATTTTTGGATAAAATTTTATCGATTTCATCATCGGAAAGCAGTGACAGCAACGCTTTTCCTCCGGCCCCGGCAAGCAGCGGAATTCTCATTCCCACCTCGGACATTACCGTGATGTCAAACGTGGAGTTCACCTTGTCGATGATAACCGCCCTCATGCCCGAGCGGATACCCAGAAACACCATGAGTCGTGTCTTTCGGTTGATCTCTTCAAGATACGGATGGATCGCATTAATCAAATCCGAGCGCCTGATGGCCGACCGACTCAGTACATAAAGCTGCGTTCCGAAATGAAACTTGTTGTGGTTCCTCTTTTCAAGGATACCCAGATCCACAAGGGTATAGACCGTATTGAAAACCGTGCTTCGGTTGTAGTCGAGGGCTTTTGAGATGTCGCTGATTCCGAGAGGATCTTTCGATTTAGCCAAAAGCTCCAAAATGCTGAAGCTCTTATCTACAGCAGGAACCCTCTTAAATCCTGTTTTCATCATTTCTTTAATTCAATGGTATAGGAATTTCCTTTTTGGGACGAGTATCGAGCATCAAGAAACGAGTATCGATTACGGCTTACCAGCATATATCAGCGAAAACCTGCCCGCCATCGCATTCGCTCAGGTGAAGCAGGCGGGTCTGCGTCCTATTTAACTTGATGCGAATTGTTCTCTATAGAAAACATAATGTCTCTATATAGAACATAACATTTTTTGTCAAGAAAAAATTGTGTCTTTAAAATCAAGAAACAAGAGAGTATCGGATCAGAAAACAAAAGGCATACTTCGATTTTCAATACTATATCGACAAAGAGCGCTTAGATATGAAAGAATTTTACGGAGCTTGAGGGGTGGGAAAGAAGATGTTGGACCGGGAAATCATCGATTCAAAACTGAGGTTTTTAATGGATGGTCACATTTTGAGGTGATACTTCATGGAAACCTCTGGATGTAAGGTTCAAGGTTAAAAGGTGGTTAGGCTTACTGGTCGCGCTCCACCCCGTTATTCGCCCAGATCGGTCAGGCGAGGGGGTTCCTCCACTTCAGTTTGGGGTAACGAGCGAAATCAGAATCGGTAGAGGCCAACACGCAGCCATGTTCAATGGCAAGAGCTGCCAGATGTGCGTCTGTCACCAGATTGGCGACAGCCTGACCATCCGTGAGCACCTGCTTGAAAACAGTCCAGTGTCGCTCGGTTGGCCGAACGACTCTCGTACAGGGCTGATCCAACCAACTCTGTACACGAGCAAGTGCTTGTTCAAGAGAGAGCGGGTGCTCGAAGACCCTTGGATTAGTCCCTATCCGAATAAATGCGGACAAAACCGTCCAGCACAGGCAGACAACTCCACTTCCGGATAGCTGGCCATCCCACCATGCACGCGCTTGCTGGTGACGGGACTGAAGAGAGTCTTCCGCGTACAATAGAATATTAGCATCGACGAGAATCAACGGGAATCCTCGCCTTCAATCTGGGCCAGCAGTTCCTGAATATTATCTAGATTGCGGCCGTTCCGGAGGCCCATTTTGTGAGGCTTCGTTTTGAAGCGACGCTGCCTCGCGGGCTGTTCCACCTGGTCCAGGCCAGCACGAAGAGCTTCGTTGACAATCGTCTTAAATGGTGTGCTCAATTTGGCTGCAACGGCCCGTGCCCGTTCCATTACATCATCATCTATTGATAGTGTCGTTCTCATATTGCCATCTTAGCATCTTTTGAAATGATGTCAAGACATCATTTCATGTATGGAGAGTTTTCATCGTTATATAGAAAAATGACCGGAGAAAAGTCAAAGGGATATACCCCACAATGGATTAAGGGGTAAAGGGGAGCAATCCAAGGGTGAGCACGGTGGCAAATGCCACAAAAGAATCGTTGAATGCGCTGCTGTCGAGATTATGCTTTGAAAATTAGGCGATACTCGAGTATGTTGGCTGAGTATCGAATTTGTCCTGAGAATGTCTGTCAATCGCAATCCGCAGAATCGAGCAGAAATGAACAGTCGCCAACGATTTCTTGAAACCATGCAATACGGCACACCCGATCGGGCACCTTATTTCGAAGAGGGAATCCGGGACGAGGTGCTCAAGGCATGGCACTCTCAGGGGCTTCCGCCCAATGTCGATGTTTCGAAACTGTTCCCCTCGGATCGACGAGAAGAAATTCAGCTGGATCTTGATCCGGACCCAACCCTTAAACACTGGCCTGAAACCGGAAAAGATCTGGACAATCTGGCTCACGCCCTCGATCCTGATGATTCAAAACGATTTCCGAAAAACTGGAAAAAACAGATCCGCACCTGGGGCCATCGGGATCACCTGTTGATGCTCAGGGTTCACCGGGGATTTTTTCAATCCGTGGGGGTTAAAGAGTGGAGCCGGTTCATCGACGTTATGTATCTGATTGCAGATGACCGGCAACTGGTGATGGATACCTTGAAGATCCATGGTGAATTTGCAGCGAGGCTTGCAGAACGCGCACTGAATCAGGTTCGGGTGGACGCTGCCGTTTTCAGTGAACCGATCGGTGGAAATGACCGCCCGCTTTTGTCCCCTCGCCTTTATGAGGAGATGGTGCTTCCCTGCTACAAACCGCTGCTCGAGGTATTGCAACGTCATCACGTTGAAACGATTATCTTTAGAACTTACGCCAATGCAAAAGTGCTCATACCGACCATCATGAAATGGGGATTCAACTGCCTCTGGGCCTGTGAAGTGAATCTTGATGTTATGGACTACCGCGATCTGAGAAGACGATTCGGTCCTGAACTGCGTCTCATCGGTGGAATTGACCTGGATGCCCTACGAAAGAACAAAGAGGCGATCCGGAAAGAAATGGAAGAAAGGCTCCCGCCACTCCTCGAACAAGGAGGGTATATTCCGGTAGCGGACGGAAGAGTCCGAGAGGATGTGCCGTTTGAAAATTATCGCTTCTATCGAAAATTATTGGAAAAGATGATTCTGGATACAAAGAGGATTTGAGTTTAAACAATGACTCTGTTACTTAGAGATACGAATTAATATCGGATCTTGGAAATTTTTTAAAAGATCAAGCCTTATGGTTGAAAACAAAGACGCTCGCCCTTCAGAACTCCCGGACCCTGAAACGTGGGTGGATCAATACGGCGACTATCTCTACCGCTTTGCCCTTTCGCGAATCAAAGATCCCGGGCTGGCGGAAGAGCTGGTCCAGGAAACATTTCTCGCCGCACTCAATTCTCAGAAAAACTTTAAAGGACGATCCTCAGCCAGAACATGGCTCATCGCCATTTTAAAGCATAAAATCATCGATCAATTTCGAAAGAAAAAACCTGAAGAATCACGGGAAGATATGGAAATTTTCCCTGACAGCGTCGATCATATGTTCGATGAAAAGGGGAGTTGGATAGAGCATGAACGTCCGGCTAAATGGAGCACAAACCCCATGAAGGCTTATGAACAGCGGGAATTTATGGATGTGTTCTATCGATGCTTGTCGGATCTACCGAAACGGTTGTCCAAAGCATTCGTCCTGCGGGAAATGGACGGCCTGAGCACCGAAGAAATCTGTAAGCATCTTGACATCACGGCGACCAACTGTTGGGTAATACTTTATCGGGCACGCATGCATTTGCGGCGTTGTCTCGATGTGAATTGGATAGCCCAATAGCGACTGGAGAATTAAAAAAATGAAACATTGGATGTTTTGTTGCAATGATGTATCTCAAAAAATATCGGAATCGATGGATCGGACGCTGCCCTTGCATCATCGGATGTTCATAAGAATCCATATCCTCATGTGTAAATATTGCCTCAGGTTGCGGCGGCAACTGCTCATGTTGAGCGAAGCGGCTCGAAAGATTGATTTGTCCCCGGAAGCCGTGGATTCCGCCCTTGGGCTTTCCCCTGAAGCCAGAGACCGTATGAAAAAGGCGATCGAAGCGCAATCCACGTGATTCTCGGAACCACATGACCGCCGTATCCCAAGACACTAATATTTATAGCCGATCTTTCTCAAAAAATCCTTTCTCCAATTAATATCGTCCTCTGATTCAATAGCCTTTGATGCGAACCCGTCGATGACACCGAGGATACCCCTGCCCAAATCCGTTTCCGCAATCACCACTTCAACGGGATTTGCGGTTGCACAGTAGATCCGGCATACCTCCGGCACATTTTGAATGGCATTCAGGACATTGATGGGAAACATGTCTTTCATAAACAGGATGAAACAGTGCCCGGCAGACAATGCCCATGGATTCTTTTTGGCCAGCTCCAGCAATTCTTCATCCGTTCCGAAATGACGTATCAGGCACTTTTCCGAAGCTTCACAAAACGCCAATCCGAATTTCGCCATGGGTACGGTATTGACCATGGCCTCAGAAATATCTTCGACTGTCTTGATAAAATGGGATTGTCCGAGAATGAGATTTAGCCCGTCCGGGTTTTCAATTTTTACAACCTTCAACTCCATAGCAACCTCCTTTAATTATTCATTGGTCCGGGTCATATACAATAATGCGGTTTTGAACAAATAAAATTGCATACCGGAATAGGATTTGGAGGTGATCCGATTCGTGCGCGTGTGACTGTCTGAGTGTATTAGGGAGCGT
>CAYSUA010000413.1:0-5519 GCA_964433795.1 uncultured Desulfobacteraceae bacterium
TATTATTATCAGTACTTATTGCTTTTTTCACTATAAGACGAACGCAAACGGCAGAAAAGGCGCTGCGGGAGAGTGAGGAAAGGTTTCGCGATTTGGCTGAGGGTTCTATTCAGGGTATCCATATTCACAGGGACCACAAACCTCTCTTTGTCAATAAGGCGTGCGCTGCCATATACGGGTACATCCCTGAAGAAATACTCCGTATGGATTCAATCGTTCCGCTGTTTTCTCTGCAAGATCAAGCACGCCTCGTTAAATATAAGAATAATCGTTTAAATGGAAAGGAAGCCCCGGCAGTCTATGAGTATCAAGGAGTACACAGAGATGGTTCCTTGATTTGGCTTGAAACCAAGGTCAGGGTTGTTCAGTGGGAAGGGCAACCCGCCATCCAATCGACCATTTTTGACATTAGCAAACGAAAGCAGGCAGAGGAGGCGCTTAAAAAACTGAACCTTGAATTGGAAGGGCGCGTTGAACAGCGAACCGCCAACTTACGAAAGGAGATTCTTGAACGTGAACATGCCGAGGCAGAACTTGTAAAGACCAAAACAAAGCTTCAAGACGTCTTTGACGGTATTTCAGATTCTTTGATAATGTTAGACAACGACACGAAAATAGTGATGCTAAATAGGGCTGCCGCAGAATATTACCATGTCAAATTAAAGGAGGTTATCGGAAAACCCTGTTATCAGGCTTTCAAAGAAAGATCAAATCCTTGTGAGGGGTGTAAAATTGCCCCTGCTGTTTCTAACGGGGAGCATGTATCCTTTGAACGAGATGGCTTTATGGACCCTGAAAAGTTTGAGCAGGTTATAATATACCCCATAAGAGAAGAATATGACGAAGCAGGGTCTGCCATCATCCGAATCAGTGATATTACAGAAGCAAAACTGATGCAGCAACATCTTTTTCAAAGTGGAAAGCTTGCATCGGTGGGAGAGTTGGCCGCTGGAGTGGCCCATGAAATCAACAATCCTATCAATGGAATTATCAATTACGCCCAGATTTTAATTGATGAAGCAGAAGAACGTGGCGATGAGGTCAACATTCCAGGAAGGATTCTAAAGGAAGGTGAACGCATTGCCAGCATTATAAGAAATCTGCTTTCTTTTTCCAGACAAACCGATGACAAAGTGGCTCCGGCATCGATACAGACTATCGTTTCCGATGCCTTGGAGTTGGTGGGAAAACAACTTCGCAATGACGGAATTCAACTACAGCTTGAGATAGCGGACGATTTGCCGAAATCTAATATAAACAGCCAGAGAATGCAGCAAGTTTTCATGAATCTTTTCAGCAATGCTCGGTATGCATTGAATCAGAAATATCACGGTGCTCACAAGGATAAGGCTTTACAAATAAAAGGTGAGTTAAAACAAGTTGACGAGGAAACCTGTGTAAGTCTTTCTGTCTATGATCGGGGCGTAGGAATTCCTGCCGAAGTAATCGATCGGGTATGTGACCCCTTTTTCTCCGCTAAACCCAGAGGCGAAGGCACAGGTCTTGGGCTCAGCATCAGCTACGCTATTGTCAAGGATTATGGAGGCAAACTCTTGTTTGACAGCAAAGAAGGGGAGTATACCAAAGTTACAGTTGAATTGCCGGTGAGTAATTGAGGGAAGAAATGAAAGTGAAAATCCTTGTAATTGACGATGAGGAGAGTATCCGGTTTACATTTGAGTCTTTTCTCTCAAAGGAAGGGTATGGGGTTCTAACCGCTGCTGACTTTGGCTCTGCCCTCAAGCTGATCAATAATAATATCTTTGATTTAATCTTTGCCGATATTGTTCTTGGTGGCCACACGGGGCTTGATATTCTTAAGGAAATAAAAAACCGGGACCAACCGTGCCCGGTCATTATGATAACCGGTGATCCAAATCTCGAGACTGCGGCCGAAGCGGTTCGTTTGGGCGCCTTTGATTACCTGCCTAAACCGATTCGAAAAGCGAGCATTTTTCGTGTCACCAATCAAGCGCTTAAGCACAAGGCTCTCTTAGATGAAAAGGACCGCATAGATGCTCAAAGAGAAAAGTATCGCCGCAACCTGGAGGCGATATTTAGAAGTGTACAAGACGCTATTGTCACGGTTGACGGTGATATGCGGATCATTGAGGCAAATGAGGCAACAGAGAGGATTTGCGGAGTTTCCCGAAGGGGGATCGTTTTCAAAAAAAATGAGAAAATTTTTACCAAGTGCGATCTTTCATGCTGGAAGGTGTTAAAAAAGACACTTAAGACAAAAAAACCGGTGAAGGAATACTGGATTGAATGCAGGCACCAACATCGGGCAGGCCAGGTCGTGAAGGTGAGCGGCTCTCCGCTCATGGATCAAGAAAACAAATTTACCGGTGCCGTACTTGTAATCAGGGATATAACCAGACTCAACGATCTTGAGCGAGAATTAAAAGAGCGGTATCAATTTCAAAATATTGTTGGAAAAAGTGAAAAAATACAGACGATTTACAGGCTTGTGGAAAGGTTGGCCGACATAGAGGCCACCGTGTTGATCACGGGGGAGTCAGGAACCGGAAAGGAACTGGTCGCCAGGGCTCTCCACCATACAGGGATCCGATCCCTCAAACCTCTGGTTGTCGTGAACTGCTCCGCGCTCTCTGAGAACCTCCTTGAGAGCGAATTGTTCGGCCATGTCAAAGGTGCCTTTACCGGCGCCATAAAAGACAGGGAGGGCCGGTTTCAAACGGCTAACGGTGGTACGATCTTTTTGGATGAAATCGGTGATATTTCTCCAAGGATACAACTGAAACTTTTAAGAGTCTTTGAGGAGAAGGAATTTGAGCGAGTGGGAGATTCTGTCCCTATTAAAGCGGATGTGCGGTTAATGACTGCGACAAATCGTGATTTGAAAGAGATGGTCAGGCGTGGAGAGTTTAGGGAAGATCTTTATTACCGCCTCAAGGTGGTAGAGATCGCCCTGCCGCCTCTTCGGGAAAGGCCTGAAGACATTCCATTGCTAATCAAGCATATGTGTAAGTTATTTAACAAAGCGTATAATAAGAAAATTAGCGATGTTTCCGATGAAGTTCTAAAGACATTTATTAGTTATTCCTGGCCCGGTAACGCAAGGGAGTTAAAACATGCCCTTGAACATGCCTTTGTCCTTTGCCCTGGCAACACCATTACGTTAGATCATCTGCCGGTTGAAATAATTGATACCGATAGAATCAAACAAGCTGATTTTAAAGAAAGTTCTGTTTCCGGTGCCCATGACCTTCTTCAGGCTTTAAATAGAACCGGGTGGAACAAGGCCAGGGCCGCCCGTCTTCTTGGAATAAGCCGGCAGACTATTTACCGCAAAATAGAGGAATACCAGATCTCAAAACCCACCGAAAATATATAATATTACACTCCTGTAACATTACGCTTCTGTAACATATTACACTTTCATAAACTCCTATTCTTTCTTGTCAACCCAAGTAACTCCCTGAATATACAAGCAAGTATTGAAATCGATCCCTATTCATCATTTTGGCATAGATCTTGTTACATCTTCTTTGGTTATTCTGAATCTTATTGTTTGTGTTAATGGGCGCTTCAACATGTTGTGCTGAAGCTGAACCCGATACACAATTCACCGTTTTCGATTTATCCGCGCTGAAAAAGCAATGTCTTATCTCTTCCCAACATGTTGGTCATCGGCGGGGTGATGGGGATTATATCTCTAGTTCCAGGATTTGTTGGAATTATTAGAATTTGCAAATGTTGTTTATGATATTTTTTTTGGAGTTGATAATGAATATTAAAAAACATTTATTTTTTATTCTTTGTCTCATTGTATTTGGGATTTTTTTTCATGTTCGTGTGTCTTATTCTGCCTCAATCAACTGGAGCACATTTGTTGGGGGCTCAGGCAGTGATTATGTGCAAAGTATTGCCATTGATTCAAGCAATAACGTCTACATTACAGGATATTCGGGTGTTAGTTGGGGAAGCCCTGTTAATGCTCATACTGCTTCTTTTGGTAACAATGATATTTTTGTTGCCAAATTTAATAGCAGCGGCACACTTTTATGGCATACATTTCATGGAAGCGCTAATGCTGATTTCGCTAATGCTATTACAGTTGATTCGAGTGGGAATGTCTATGTGGCAGGTATTTCTCAATCAAGTTGGGGCTCTCCTGAGAATGCGTTTTTTTCTAGTCATGACGCAGTTATTTTAAAATTGAATAGCAATGGAGTTTTGCAGTGGCACACATTTCAAGGCGGTACGTTAACTGACTATGTTCATGCTATAGCCCTTGATGGTGATGGCAATATTTATTTTGGAGGCGAAAGTTATAATACCTGGGGTTCTCCTGTGAGAGCAAAGTCTGGGAGTGGGTGGAAAGGGTATTTGGCAAAACTTAATAGCAGCGGTGTGTTACAGTGGAATACGTTTCATGGTTCTATTGATGTTTATGGGGTTGTGGCAGACACATCAGGTAATGTCTATACAACAAGTTATGGAATGACTATTTCTGGGTTAGATCCTGTTAGTTCTTGTAATTCAATTGATGCCATTGTGCATAAATATAATGCCAGCACAGGTGCTATTACCTGGTACGAGTGCCTTGGGGGTAGTGGTTTTGATTATGGTTCAGATCTAGATGTTGATGACAGTGGAAATATTTATGTGACTGGCGAAAGCCAAGCAACTTGGGGAAGTCCTATCAGAGCCTATACGAGTGATGAAGATGGGTTTGTGGCAAAACTCAACAGCAGTGGCGAAGTCCAGTGGAATACATTTTTGGGTGGGAGCGGTGACACATCAACAGGAGGAGATGGTAAATATTACAAGGCTCTGGATATTGATTCGAGTAATAATGTTTATGTAGTAGGTCATAGTGATGCAGAGTGGGGCTCGCCTTTTAATGACTATGCAGGTTCAACTGATGTTTATGCTGCTATGTTGAACAGCACAGGCACACTCATTTGGCATGCTTTTTTAGGTTCATCATCATCAACCTATAATCCAGGCATAGCGGTTTCATCAACAGGTACTGTTTTTGTTTCTGGATATGATAATGCGACTTGGGGATCACCTCTTAATGCTTATGTGGGTGCTTATGATTCATTTATTGTCAATATAACCACTCCACCCACCATCACCTCTATTTCCTCAGACAAAGCCAATGGTTCATACAAAGCAGGTGAAGTGATTGACATAGACGTTACATTTTCTGAAAACGTAACTTCTACTGGTGATGTTACAGTGACTCTTGAGACAGGCGATACGGACCGAACCTGTACTTTTAGCGTGAGTGATGCTTCAACTGGTACTTGCAACTATACAGTTCAGGCTGGAGATACATCCGCAGATCTTGACGCTACAATTTCTGGCACGATTGCAGACCAGGCAGACAATGCTATGGTTGATTTTGATCCTGCTACTACTTTAGCAACTAGCAAAGCTCTAGTAATTGACACAACAGCGCCTACTATCACTTCTATTTCCTCAGACAAAACCAATGGTTCATACAAAGCAGGTGAAGTGATTGACATAGACGTTACATTTTCTGA
>CAYSUA010000413.1:5619-5891 GCA_964433795.1 uncultured Desulfobacteraceae bacterium
GCGTGAGTGATGCTTCAACTGGTACTTGCAACTATACAGTTCAGGCTGGAGATACTTCAGGCGATCTTGACGCTACAATTTCCGGCACCATTGCTGACCAGGCGAGTAATGCAATGGTCAACTTCACTCCAACTACTACTTTGGCCGCCTCTAAGGCTTTGGTGATTGATACTGCTGCTCCGACAGTTGCTACTTTATCACCAGCTGATAATGCAACTGGGGTAACAACCACTGCCAATCTAATCTTAACTTTTGACGAAGCAGTAGATGTT
>CAYSUA010000414.1:0-5877 GCA_964433795.1 uncultured Desulfobacteraceae bacterium
CATCGCAAACTGGTGGCGGATCACCCGCAATTATTTCAAGTTGTGGCCGTTCCGGTATTGATGGTAGGCTGCTATTAGTATAAACCCTATAGTTGCATAAAAAGCATGACAAAGGGGTGTTAAATCAATAATAATAATGGCTTAGAGATAATTGGTTTATAGTTCTGGAATCCACAATAGGTGACATTCAAAATCAATATACAATTTGCCAGGCTTTTTACCCTTCGGGAAAAGAATCACCTACTTTCTTAAAAGCGCAAACAGCTTGCCGACAACATTAAGGTCATCGAGATTGTCAATCATCTCGATGACCGCTTCCACCTTGCCGGTTTTTATCATTGAATAAGAGGCATTGGTCCTGAATTTGGCAAGAAGCTCGTCTTTGGTTGCCGGATAATCCTTGCTTCCCCTCGGGGCCTTCATCTCCTTCGTATATCGCTTCCCATCGGCTGTTATTTCCACGATTGAACTCCATATGATCGGAACAACGCCCGTCTTTATGGCGTCCGTCATATATTCATCTGATTGTGGGTGCACCTCGAGCTTCACCTTACTGACAAGTCTTTTTATTCTGGGATCGTTGTATACAGCCGCCATCTGCCAGGCAGGTCCGGGACGATCCCCATAAAAGGGAGCGAGTGCAAAATTGAACCTGATGAAAAACTGCGCATCGGCGAAGCTGTTAATCTCAATCCCCATACGGTTGGGAGTCTGCATGAGCGGATCTCCCTTAACCACAATCTCTTCGATGGACTCGGGATCGATATCGTTTTCTTTAACAAGATCGGTGATTCCCTCGATGCCGGCGTGGTAGATGTAGCACGTGGGATAGAGCTTGAACCGCACATCTCCAAGATGCCATGTCTTACCCAGTTCGCCGATCAGGTTCTCCGCCTTGAAGAAAGGGGATCCCAATATTTTCCAGTAGCCCCACTCTCCGTCGAATATGGTATTGTCACCGGTAAAGCCCTTTCCGGCCGAAAGCGCCGCCACAGTGGCAAGCTGGGCGATCCAGCCTGTCCAGGCATTATATTTGGCCATAATTGCCGGACCGTTCATGTGCTCCCACTTCATTGTCGCAGGAACCGCATTGCTGGCCCCGGCAATGCCGAAGGCATTTGACAGCTGGTCACGATCAAGCTTCAACAGTTTTCCTGCACCGGCCACACCGCCGAATATCGATGTCGAATAAGAAAACCGCGGGTGTACTTCATAATAAGGAGGCTCGTCTTTCAACACCTTGTGCTGGGCAAAGGCGCTCATCGCTCTCCCGCCGATCTCATTTGCCAGGGCAAGGGCAAGGATAAGCTCTTTGCCTGAGGAATGCTCTCTCTCTGCAAGGGCGAGACAGGGCGGAGCGACGTAAGGGGCCACGTGTGCGGAAATGGGGCCGATATAGTCGTAGTCGAGGGCGTTCATCAGCTCGCTGTTTCCGAAAGCGGCAAGTGGGCACGACGTGCGATGGCTCCCGATGAGGGTTGCCTGATCAGTGCCGCCGAATTCCTCGATCATCTCCAAGACGATCCGGGCCCTGTCGGTGATATATCCCCCCAGCGCGCAGCCGACGCTGTCTAGCACCGTCAATTTGACCGTTTCAATGGCCTCCTGCGGCAAATCTTCGTACACCGTATTTACGACAGATTCGGATAACTGTTTTGTAACGTCTTCAAACATGGATCCACCTCCTATCTTAAAAATCCCTTCGCTTCCAGATCTGCTGCGATATCCCCCATGCCAAGCTCGGTGAGTTTTTCCTTTGTCGGTATGCCTGTTTTTATATCCCAACCCCTCTCCTCATAATACTCATCGAGCATCTTGTTAAAGGTCTCAACAGATACGTCCCTGCCCTCGCAGGTGGTCACCGGAATTGGTTCTCCGTTTGAATCGAGCAGGAGTTCAAGCCATCGTTTTGGAAATCGATCGTCTTTTCTGCTGAACCCCTCCCTCACGTTTATGGTCTTGAAGATATTCCAAATTCGATCGGCTGCGGTTTTCATGTCGTCGGCGCTCATCTCGATGCCGGTGGCCGAGGAGTAGAGGGCGGCATACTTATTCCAATCCATGGCTTCGGTTCTATATTCACATGCCCCCAATGCAGTGAGCAGGCCATAAAAGTCTTCCCCCCATCTTGTGGTGATGGCTGTGCTATAGCAGCCCGAAGGAAAATCAAAGATTCGCTTTCTCGTCTCCTCAGGCATATCCATGCGTTCACAAAATTCCTCTACCTCTTCGATGTTGTATCCCTTATTGCTGTGGGGAAACCAGTTCGACCCGACATGTGCCGGCTCCATGCTTCCGCCCTCGGGATTGGTAACCTGGCAAAAAACCATCATATCAAAGTCATAGCACCGCGCGTCCATCTGCTGATCCAGTCCTTTGATGTGGTAGGTGAACGGCTCGCAATCCTCACCGAACTTCGCGATGATACCGGGAGCGCCGTCAGCCAGCACATTGCCGATCCCTTCCCGCGATGCGATCTGATCGAGCAGCGTGAGCGTAGTCTGAAGGTCGTGTTTCAGATCGAGCCCGCCGGTGTCTTTTTTCGTAATAATGCCCTTTTCGTATAACTCAACGGCAAGCATCATCACCGGTGCAATGGAATGGGTGTCGACTCCCAGCCGGTTCGTTTTGTCGATGAGTTTGATGGTATCTTTAAAGGAGACGCCGCCGGCACACTGAATCCCCATGTTATACACCCTGCCGACAAGACTGGAGACGGTTGTCTTCAGGCCCTTATACGGTTCTTTGTCGAAGGTGATTTCATCCTTGCAGGGATAGGGGCAGCCGGTGCATCCCACCCGCTTGCCGAGGATCTCGTTGAGGTACACATCCTCCCCGAAAAGCTCCTTGAATTTTTCGGTCGGAAACATCTGCCTGTAGTTTTTGTATGCAATGGTGTAGTTCCACATGATGGCAAACCACATCTTGCCGACCTGGATCCATTTCCGGCCACCGAGCTTCTCGCACTCCGCCAGGATTTCTTCCGTGGTTTTCCGGTACGTCTCCGGGTCCGCCAACTGCATCGGCCGGGACCCACTAACTGCTATGGCCTTTAAGTTTTTTGACCCCATGACCGCGGCCAAACCGCCCTTACCGATAGAAGAGAATTTGTCTTGCAAGGCGACGGAGATCGGGACCAAGTTTTCACCGGTTTTACCGATTGTCGTCACACTGTAAGCCTTGCCGATTTTTTCCCACAGCGAATCGGTGGCTTCGAATATGTCCCGGCCCCATAAATCGGCTGCATCGCAGATCTCGACTTCATCGTCGTTTATCTTGAGATACACCGGCTTTTCAGAGCGGCCGGTAATGATTACCTGATCGTAACCGGCCCATTTAAGTTTGGCGCCGAATCCCATCCCGCCGCCGCCGAATGCGATGGTACCGGTCAGCGGGTTCTTGCACAGGCTGGAGCATCTGGTGCCGAGATGGGATGCCACAAGCGGCCCCACGCTGAAAAAAATGACATTATCAGGGGAAAGCGGATCGATTCCCGGTTTTATCAAATCGTAGGCATCCCTGAGGTCAAGACCTTCCGCACCGATAAACAACTTTGCCCGCTCCATATCCAGGGGTTTGGTTTCAATGTCGCCGCTGGTCAAATCGACATGCAGCACCCGTCCGGCATATCCGTTCATGATGCAACCTCCTCTGTTACCATTATCATTTCAATGGCCTCCTCGGGGCATATTGTTGCACACATGTTGCACCCTTTGCAGCACCGGTAATTAAACCAGCGATCCTCGTCGTCACCGACCGTTATGCAGATGCTTGGGCAAAACGTCTCGCAGATACCGCACAGCGTGCAGGCATCCGTATCTCTAATCGGCTTGATCACCACGACTTTTTCCATCTCCCTAATTCTCCTCAATTAAGAGTCAGCTATATTCATATTTTACTTGATAATTTCTCATTTATGTTCTTGAATGACCTTTACTCATCAGACTGTTATGATTCTATTGTAGCTCATATTGAGTTCGCATGAGATTTCTGATTTCGCTGCCCGGCGGTTTGCTTTTTGTCCTTCAGTTTCTTTATAAAATTAGGAAGGTTTTCCTTGTTTGACTGTATAAGATCATACTTGAGGCAAAAATCAAGATAATATCTAAACCACTTTCGATAATGACCATGAGATTCTCTTGGTATCGCTTTTTCAACTAAAAGCGCATCGTAGGGGACTTGTATTTGTGTGGGTATTTGTCTCATTGCGGACTTATGCAGTTTTCTGCATAACATTCATATCCGGGTGTTATGCCGCTAAAAACTCACTAATATGGCAATAATGAGCTGTCAAGCTTAATTTTTTCCGTTGTTATGCAGAAACTATCTATTCACTGGTTAGCCATCGAGTATGAGAAGTCGGTATGGGAATTTGGAATTCTAAATCACAAAAAAAATGGCAGAAGACATACATAAACAACGTCTTTGCAAATAAAAATACGAGGCATAAAACTTTTTCAAAAATAATTTTGAACAATCTAGAATTATTAAACGGAAAAGATACTCATTTTCCAAAATCTTTATTTAAATTTTATTCGCCAACTTCGGACAACATTATAGACATTAAAAAGCAGCGACTTTGGTTCGCACATCCAAACTCTTTTAATGATCCATTTGATTGTCATACAGGATATGACGTCACAAACTATGAAAAGCACACTCTTTTAGAACATATTAAGAATACAGGTTTTGCTAATTCTGAAAATAGCAATAATGGATTCACTAAAGAAGAATTCAATCGAATATACAACTCTCTCCCAGAGTATGAGTATAATTGGATGAGAAATGCAGAGGAGTATTGGGATGCAATACGCAAAATTTCTGAGAACAAAAGTAAGAAATTCCAAAGCGAAATTTATGACCTAAGCCAAAATTTCAGAGGGATGTCGAAAGAAAAATAGATAAATTAAGAGAAGTCAACATACGAATTGCTTGCTTTTCTGACCTGAAATCAGATGGTTTCCCACCAAATCATACTGATTTTGAATTTATGATTAACATGTGGTCACACTATGCAAGCAACCACGAAGGGTTTTGTGTTGAATACGATATAACTCAATTACATCCAGAAAACTTACTTCCTTTGGATAATAAAAGTATTTTGGAAGATGAAAAAGCTTACCTCTCCAACAAAACAAAATTGGTCTTATCAGCTGGTTTATTTCCTGTAATATATACGTCCAATCGAGTAAACATTCCGAAAACAAAATTAAAAAGAATAAAATTAGATGAAGATGGAAATATAAAACATAACAGCGACATAGATTCTTTGTTGTATAAAACCTATATTATCAAATCAGCAAAGTGGAACTATGAAAAGGAATGGCGAATTATTATTGATGGTGAGATCTGTAAATATTTCGATAATAAAATTCATTTTCCATTTATAAAAAAAATCTTTTTGGGCTGCAAAATGAATACTCACAATATTGATATTCTGTTAGAAATCGCAGAAGAATTAAATGTCGAGATTGTTTTAATGGCAATGAATGAAAAAAAATTCTATTTGGAACCTCAAGGACTGGATTCATATAAGTGGAATAAAGAAAGAAAAAAATGGAACAATCCTTTGTATTGATTTAAAAGAATTGGCTAACAAGACGGTTGCACCTGATCGCAGGGGCCATGCCGTTTTGAAAAGTTTAAAATAAGGGCACAATCTCGGCATTTAGATAATTTTGTGGAAGCCCCTGCGGCAGGTGAACCGCAGCGTTGGGTAGCACGATGAATTAAACAGGATACACCATGTATGATATAATTTGGGCCAATATCGAAAACAAACTGAATAGTGAGTTGCCATACTGGAAATCACGTATCCAAAGAACGGCGCGTGTCAAGAGAGTTGTCACCTGAACCCATAGCTCAAGCCGCCTTTTT
>CAYSUA010000415.1:0-5867 GCA_964433795.1 uncultured Desulfobacteraceae bacterium
ATTGCTGCTACGTCACCCCTGCGGTACAGGACAGGTTACTCAAGCTGAAAGTGATTGATGCCTCGGCAACTGGGTTCCACCACGACCTTGGGGACGCTTACAAGACCAACAGGGGCGAGGAGGCCATGAGGTACATGTGGCCCCACAGGACCCTCATCGACAGGGGCATCCCGGCCCCCGGCCACAGCGACGCCAGCATCTGCGACGCCAACCCGTGGCTAGCCATCTACAGCATGGTAACCAGGAAGACCAGCAGCGGGGACGTACTCTACGCACCTGAGGGCGTAAAGCCGTTGGAGGCAATCAGGGCGTACTCCATTGATGGGGCATATGCGGCCTGGGAGGAGGACATCAAGGGGACTATCGAGCCCGGAAAGCTTGCTGACCTTGTGGTCATTGACAGGGATCCGACAGAAATTGAGCCCGATGACCTCAGGAACGTCAAGAATCTGATGACGGTCGTAAACGGTAAGATCGTTTACGAGTCCTGAGCCTCTACCCGAGTAAGGTACTCGGTCTTTCCCTCCGTCCTGTCCCAGTAATGCTCGAAAAGGTCAACACACCATTTGTGAAACTCCGGGTCGCTGGACCTAAACCCGGTGTAATCGAACCTGCCTTTTACCAGCCTGAAGCCAAGGGCAGCAACTTCTCTCTCGTTCATGGCGAGGAAAATTGGCGCCTCTGGGATGACCCTGGTTTTGCCTGGAATCATCCTATATAATGTCTCGCGGCTGTATACCTCCGTGTAGGTTACGTCGATCTGTTCTACTAGTCGGAACTCGACGCCCCGCTTGATTGCCGCCTCGATTGGGAGAATGTTTGAAAAGACGTATCGGTCGGTTACCCGGAGGACGTACTCCTCTGATTCATTGATCACTTTCTGGACGTTGTGGACTATTTGCATCACATCGTCCATGAAGACAGAGTTATTCAGCTCCCCCAGCCTGTGGATGAAGCTCTGAGGCAGCATGCTCAGGTCGTGGCCCGTGAAGTAGTCCCTGTGCTTGCCGGTGAACTCGTACGCGGACAGGTGTTGGATTGCTAACCAACCGTATGGGGTGGGCTTGTAGAGCCCTTCGGGATCCCGTGAGACCATTTTTGTCTCGGATAGCCTCGCCAGGTGTCTGCTGCACTCCTGGGTCGTGATACCAAGATATCTAGATAAACCAGTTACGTTGAAAGCATCCTCACTGAGCGCTTTTATGATATTGAGCCGGATGGTGTTTGAAAGCTCAAACAGGACGTCGATTGGTGAGCTCAGGGGGTCTTTTCCTCCGTTGGTAAGTAAATGGACTCTTTTATGCTCATAAGATGTGCTGTTTACCTTAAATTGGGTAACCGGTAGCGCAAGGTAATGGTTTAAAAGCAACCGCTTGGATAAATCGGCGTCTCCCTGACACATTGACAATCATTGATTGCCATTATTTTCCTTCCAGACAGGGAGACAATGATTATGGGATAACTGGCGTGCTAACTGCCCAATACTTCTCGTATAGGTCCTTGGCCCAGCTATGCACCTGAGGGTCTTCGCTGACGAAGCCCCTATAGTCCATCCTGCCCTCGTTTGTGGGGAACCCGATCGCTGCCACCTTGCTCTCGTTAAGGGCCAGAAAAACGTTCACCTTGTCAGTCTTTCTCACCTGAAACTGGCCTCGATTAACTGCTTCTGCAATTACTGGGCCTCTGTCGAACTCAGGGGGAACAATGATATCTGTTGGCTCAAGGAGCCTGAACTCCACTCCTTTGTTCAGGGCTTCTTCCCATGCAGGTATGGCCGTGAGGATGTATTTGTCAGTGAGTCTGTAGATGTAATCCTCTGACTCCCTGCCAAGCTGCTCTATGAGATGGAAAATCACCATGATATCATCGATGTACCTGGCCTCCCCCAGCTCCCCTATCCTCGACACGAACTCGGGAGGAATACCCGTGAGGTCATGGCTCTGGAAATAGTCCCGGTGGCTGCTTGTGAATTTGAACCCCTCGATCTGGGTCAGGGAAAGCTCCCCGTATCCGGTGAGGCTGTGGGTCCCGTTGGGGTTCTTGATGGTCAATCCTGTCTCCCCTAGCCTCGCCAGGTGCCTGCTGGTCTCCTAGGTGGTGAGGTCCAGCTCCCTGCTGAGGGCGGTAACCGTCATGTGGTCCTGCTGCAGCCGTCTGAGCATACGCAACCTGTCCTCATTGCTGAACTCGAAGAACAGGTCACAGAGGCTTTCAATTGACATGGAACATATCTCCTATTTTTTCATCATTGATATTATTATCCCTAAATCATTCATGCAATGGGGTTAAACGGGTTTCCCTCCAACAGAGGCTCATGAGGCACAGTTTCTCGGTTCAGATGAGTTCCACGGAGAGTATATCGGGTCTGGTGATAAACAGGAAGAAAGACAGGCTGTTCATCGAAGGGGAGTTGGGCAAGGTCGAGGAGGTGGAGTACGTTGAAGGAAAAGTGCTTACAATCACTGGCGAAAACGGTGTTCTCCGGATTGATATATGCAAAGAGACTCTCATCGAAGCTCTTTCACCAAGGAAGAAGGAGTAGAAACGATACTTAGATGCCAGTATCGTTCATGAAGACCTATTAAGTCATTGACGCGGCATTTAGTAGTGGCGATACAATGGATTCAGGTACTGTTTCAGAAACCGTTGAGAAAGTAAAAAAATTCAGTGGCAGGCTCAACTTTCTTGATTTTGCACGCGGTATTATAATGATCATTATGGCCTGGGATCATGTCTCGGGCTTCTGGAACAGATACCACCACGGAGGGGAGGGTATCCTTGGAAGGGCTCCCCCGTTCATCAACACGACGTGGTTCCTGCTCCGGTTCGTGAGCCACTATTGCGCTCCCACGTTCATTTTCCTAGCCGGGACGGTGCTGGCCATCAGCACAACCAGAAGGCTAGAGAGGGGGCATACCGAGAGGGAGGTAACACTTCACCTGATAATTCGTGGAATTGTGTTACTCATCCTTGAGGCAGTGCTTGTATCGCCCGCTTTCGGCCTTCCATGGACATACTTCGGGGTCATCGCGTGTATCGGCGTCAGTTTCATCATATTCAGCGTCGCAAGAAAGCTGCCCACCAAAGTAATCCTGCTCTTAGGTCTGTTGATAGTGCTCAACGAGCCGTTCCTGAACATCGATTTCATTCCATTAAACACCGACTGGGGAAGATACCTCAGGATAATTATCAACGAGCCAAACTTCGAGCGGTACCCATACTTTGGCCTCTACCCGATCATTCCATGGATCGGAGTAATGGGGATTGGCTGGAGCTTCGGGTCATTCCTAGAATCCAAGAGCAGAGAGGAGATCGCCTCGCTCAGGAACATGGTCCTTGCTCCCGGCGTCGGAAGTATCGTGTTGTTCTTTGTAGTTCGCTACATGAACGGGTATGGTAACCTGCTCCCGAGGGCAGGGAACACGCTGATTGATTGGCTTTACGTGAGCAAGTATCCTCCTAGCCTCGCGTTCCTACTTTGGAGTCTCGGCGGTATGGCTGTCTTCCTAACCATCGGTCTCCTATTGGAGGAAAGGGGGCTGTCCGAGAACAGGATAGTGGCAGCCGTCCTGACCATAGGACGGAACCCGCTCTTCTTCTACGTAACCCACCTCTGGCTTTACAGGATAAGGTGGACGGGGCCGCCGTACCAACTTGACCTATTAACAACGCTTGCCTTCTGGGCCGTCGGGATAGGGATTCTGTGGTACCTGTGCAGGGAGTACGAGAAACTGAAGAGGAAGCACCCGAAACCCATCTTGCAGTACATATAGTGATTGAAATGTGGAGCCCAGTTGACCGGAAGAGCCTAGCCGTCATCCTGACGGCATCTATCATCCTGACAGGGGGAAACATCTGGATGCACAGGAACGACCCCCCGATTAACTGGGTTAGGACTGAGCAGGAGGGGATAGGGTTTAGCTACCCAAGAAACATGATCATGGTTGATGGAACACCTCCAGACTGGTCTCTGAGCTACTGGGAGGGTGGCCTCCAGGGGGAGGACAGCTCAACGGGGGCAGAGATTATGGGCATCTTCTGGTTCACCGACAGGGCTGAATCCAAGGAGATAGCCCTTGAACTGGTTTTTGAGATGGCGTTACCGGAAAATCCCGGATTGACATGGGACCCTGTTGAGACAAAGACTGTTTCAAGTTATGACGCAGCGTATCATGTATTCAGCCTTGAGATAGATGGACAGAAATTACCAGGAGTAATCATGGCGTTTAATGACCAGTACGGGAGAACCATAATGCCTTACTACATCAAGGCTCCGGGCAGCCCAAGTTACAGCCTCCAGATGGTTGAGAGAGTTATCGCTACCATGGAGTTCTCTGCTCCTCCTGAGTTCCGGGAGATGCCCAGTTACTGGCCGACAGATGGGTGGAAGTACGCCACCCCCGAGCAGATGGGGTTGGACCCTGAGCCGTTGCAGGACATGGTTGATGCCATAGAGTCAAGCTCGTTCAGTGTGGACAGCACCATGGTGATCAAGGACGGGTACGTCGTGCTTGACGAGTACTTCGGCGGTTATGGGAAGGGAGAGCAACACATTATCTACAGCTGCACTAAGAGTGTGGTATCCACCATATTCGGCATTGCTCACGAGAATGGCGTGATACCTGACCTAGACACCAGGCTTCTAGATATTTACCCCGACATTGTCCCAGAAAACCCAGGGGAATGGAAAGACTCTATCACACTCAGGGACCTCCTCATGATGTCGGGAGGCTTCGATGCAAGGGATAGTTGGATCTACCAGTGGGAGGGCCTTGACGGGCTGCACGGTGCTGATGACACCGTAGAGTACATGCTGGGCCTGCCAATG
Source organism: uncultured Desulfobacteraceae bacterium (assembly GCA_964433795.1). Taxonomy (GTDB): domain Bacteria; phylum Desulfobacterota; class Desulfobacteria; order Desulfobacterales; family SURF-15; genus DUZK01. Next base: position 4,829 of record CAYSUA010000415.1, read on the forward strand.
GACTTTGAGCCTGGAAGCCGGTTTGAGTACACCAACGGGGTCAGCCACTTACTCAGCTGCATTATTACCGAGCAGACAGGGGTTTCGGCAGCTGAGTACGCGGATGAGCATCTGTTCGGTCCTCTGGGAATCGATGATTATACGTGGGAGACGGACAACCAGGGAAGGAACTGGGGATACACTAGAATCTACTCTAATCCACACGACATGGCCAAGATCGGTTTCCTTTTCCTCAACAACGGTGAGTGGGATGGAGAGCAAATATTATCAGAGGAGTGGGTCAGGGAGGCCACGACTCATAGGATAGACGCCAACATACTAGACGGGTACGGGTACCAGTGGTGGGTCGGGGAGGGGTTCTACCTCGCCCTTGGTTACCAGGGGCAGTTCATCTTCGTCTACCCCGAGCACGATTTAATCGTCGTATTCACGAGCAGTTCACCCGAGACCTTCGATTACGCCATCAACTTGCCTGAAAGGTACGTTATCCCCGCGCTGGATTAAGTGTCCAGATCTGCGAATAACTGCTCGATGAACATCTGCTCGCGCCGTTTCACGAGGATTTCGTGCCAGTATAACTGGCTGCTGGCCGTTAGCAGCGCCCCCATGGCGCTGACTTCAGTTATGAACATGCCAAGTTCCTGGTAGCCAGTGGAGCCCATGGCGAAGTAGGGGTGGATGAACTCGAAGGTGGTCATGACCATACCGAACGCGAAAACGACGTTGAGTAAAATCAGACCCCCCGTGATGAACGAGCCGTACTTCGTGTAGGGCCAATCAGTCAATAACGTGATTATCAGGAAAAGGGAGAGCACCAAGTAAAGAACGCCGAAACCTCCCATTCTGGATATTCTAACTCTAAGGACATTCAACACGAGGAAAAGGAGTGTCGTCCCGCTGTTCCACACACCCAGAAACTTGAAGGGCTCCTTGCTGTCCCTCCAGAGCCATATCCAGCTAAAGCACAGGGTGATTGGGATTACCCCGAAGCTGATTACCTTGAGGAAGATGTAGGTAACAATGTTGTCTAGGCTAAGGT
>CAYSUA010000416.1:0-1102 GCA_964433795.1 uncultured Desulfobacteraceae bacterium
AATATCCAGGACGTCATATATCCCCGCCTCCGCGGCATGGATGCCACCCGACAACGGGAGATCGATTATGCTATGATCGAGCTTGACGGCACCGATGACAAATCGAAACTCGGGGCCAATGCCATCCTCGGTGTTTCCCTTGCTGTAGCCAAGGCCGCTGCCGCCGCGTGCCGCCTTCCCCTCTATAAATATCTCAACGCCAACGCCTACATCCTGCCGGTTCCCCAGGCCTGTATGATCAACGGCGGCATCCACGCCGGTAATGACCTCGAATTCCAGGAATTCTGTGTGATGCCCGTGGGTGCTGAATCCTTCACTGAGGCGGTCAGAATCCTCTGCGAGATCAATTTGAGCCTGGGCGACCTGCTGACCGAGACCTTCGGTAAAGGCGCCACCAATGCCGGTGAGGACGGCGGCTATGCCCCGCCTGCTAAATCCGCTGCCGAGGCCATGTCCGTGTTGACCGAGGCCGTTCAAAAGGCCGGATATGCCGACCAGGTGGTCTACGGAGTGGATGTGGCAGCCACCCATTTCTTTCAAAAGCAAAACGGACGGTATTTACTGGAAGGGTCGGAAAAGAATCAACAGGAGATGATCGAATTTCTCAAGCAACTGGTTGCCGAAAATCCTGCCATCGTTTCCCTGGAAGACCCCCTGCACGAGGACGATTTCGAGGGCACCCGGAAAATAACAAAAGCGCTTAAAGAGATTCTGATTATCGGTGACGATTTCTTCACCACGAATATCAATCGATTGCGGCAGGGTGTTGCGGAACAGGCGGGAAACGCCATTCTCTGGAAGGTCAATCAGATCGGAAGTTTAACCGAGGCGCTGGATGTGGCCGCCTATGCCCGGGAGCATCAGTTTGCGGTGGTGGTGTCCGAGAGATCCGGGGAGACAGAGGACGACATCCTGTCGGATATCACGGTGGCGCTGAACGCAGGCGTCATAAAGACAGGCGGTTTGAGGGGAAGCGACCGCGGCTCCAATTACAACCGATTCATGGAGATAGAGGAGGAACTCGGCAGTTCGGCCGTATATGCCGGAAGGAACTATATAAGGCTGCCCTAGAGTCGTCCAAGGCATCAGGGGAAAAATGATA
>CAYSUA010000416.1:1112-5817 GCA_964433795.1 uncultured Desulfobacteraceae bacterium
AAGCGGCTGCCCTGAATGCTCCTAAAGTAACAGGGGATGCAGAACATGATACAGAATCGTAAACAGCTTCTGTCCCACGGATGCGTGGAAGGCAGGCGATTGGCCGCAGATATCATCGAGTACAGCCTCAGCGAGGTAGACCCCCACAAAGCCACCAAGGAAACCGTGCGATATGAAGACGGTCTACTCCGCGTGGAAGACGACGTCTTTGACCTCAATACCGTAAAAAATCTCTACGTGGTGGGCGCCGGCAAGGCCACCTACCCCATCGCCCTGGCTCTGGACGAGATTCTCGGGGAGCGGATCACCGATGGGTTTGTGTCAGTAAAGGAATGTCAGAAGGGACCGCTTTCGAGAATACGGGTTTTCGAAGCCTCCCATCCCATCCCGGATCAGAGAAGTATCGAGGCCTGCAAAGAGGTATTCAAGATTGTCGACCGCGCCGGACCGGATGACCTGGTCATCACCATTGTAACCGGCGGCTCATCCGCCCTGTGCTCCCACCCGGTGGCCGGAATCGCTTTTGAGGAAAAGCGGACCGTCCATGATCTGCTGTTGCGGTGCGGTGCGGAAATCAAGGAGATCAATACGGTTCGAAAGCACCATTCGGCAATAAAGGGAGGGAGATTGACCCAGCGGATCCTCCCGGCAACGGTCGTGAGTCTTTGCGTTTCCGATGTCATATACGATCCCCTGGACTGGAATACCGATTGGACGGCCCCGGATTCATCCACCCTTGCCGATGCAATCGCTGTTTTTAAAAAGTACGTCCTCTGGGATAGGGTTCCCGAACCGGTAAGAAACTATCTCCGAAACCCTACACCCGAAAAAGAGACGCCCAAGGCGTTTCCGGGAGCACCCCTCCACCTCTACATGGTGTTGAAGACGAGGACCCTGTGCGAGGTAGCGGTAACCCGGGCTGAACAGCTGGGGTTGAAGCCGGTGCTACTCACAACCTCACTCAACGGGGAGAGCAGGGAAGTCGGCCGAACCCTGGCCGCAATCGCCAAGGAGGTATACCTGAGCAGCAATCCGGTGAGCCCTCCCTGCGCCCTGATTGCCGGAGGAGAAACGATTGTCCGGCTGGAGGGCGACACCATCGGAGAAGGGGGGCCGAACCAGGAACTCGCCGTGGGCGGCTGTCTCGATCTTGAGGAAGACGAACCCATTGTGGTCTGTGCCGTCGATTCGGACGGAACGGACGGCCCCACCCTGGTGGCAGGAGCCATGACCGACGGCTCAACCCTCTCGCGTGCTATAAAAAATGGTTTCGATTGCTTTAAAGCCTTGATGGATCACAATACCTCGGAAATGTTGAAGACCCTTGATGACGCCATCATCACCGGGTCGACCGGCTCGAACGTCAATGACCTGGCTGTGTGTATCATTCTTTCCCGCGCTTATACTCCTCGCGCGGCGGACTGAACACTGCCAAAATCACCACACCCTGATCGCCGCTCGTGCCCCCGTGTTCCACATTAGACGGCGCCAGGTAAGCATCACCCTTCCTCAGGGTAACGGTTTCGGAGCCGAGCGTAAATCGAAACTCGCCCTCTATAATGTATTCCATCTCCTCGTGCGGGTGACTGTGAAGCGGCATTGTACCTTGGGGCTCAATGGTGCAATGGGCGGCCATCAACCTATCACCCCAGGCAACCCGAAACACCACACCCGGTGCCACCTCCTGCTCCGGCAAGCCCTCGGGAAAATTTAACAGGAACATGACTCACCTCCCTCAACGATTCTTCCTTACTGGGTTGTCCATCCACCATCACAAGGCAGCGCCACCCCGGTGACGTAGCTGGTGGCTTCCGAGGCCAGAAAAACCGCCGGTCCGATGATTTCCCACACCTCTCCAAACCGATGCTGTGGATTCTTCCGTATCAATTCATCATACCAGGCTTCATCCGATACCAGCTCTTTGACGATGGGAGTTAAGTGATGGGCCGGGCACAGGGCATTCACCTGGATGTTGTGCTTTGCCCATTCAATGGCTAACACCTTGGTCAACCCCAACACGCCATGTTTGCTTGAAGCGTATCCGGCCTGACGGTCCATGGCGCAGACCCCGAAAATAGAAGACATATTGATTACCTTGCCTTTCTTCTGTTTGATCATGACCTTGCCGACCGCCTTGCAGAGGTGGAACATCCCCTTGAGGTTCACATCGATGATCTGCCCGTATTCTTCAGGGTTTAAATCCTCGACAGGTTTGCGGTTGTTGATCCCGGGCAAGTTGAATGAGATGTCTATCCGCCCAAAATGATCAACGGTCCGCCCCACCATGGTTTCCACTTGAGACCAATCGGATACATCATATTGAACAGCGATGGCGTTCCTCCCCCACCCTTTGATTCTCGCGGCTGTCTCCTCGGCACCCGACAGGTTCAGGTCCGCACAGGCGACATCCGCACCATATCTGGCCATACCGTATGCGATACCCCTGCCGAGCCCGGATGCGGCGGTTGTAATCAAGGCGACTTTTCCGGAAAGATCAAAGAGGTTGTCTATATGGTCCGGAAGTTCAATTTCGGTGTCAAGATCGAATTTTTCGTCCACTCGATTCCTCCTTCGTTACGGTTATGCCAAAAGCCAAGATATTAGAACATAGGTTAAGCGGTTCAGTGTTATAACCTCTGAACTCTCAACTCTGAATCCAGAACCGATCAGTTTAGGCAAAATTTGCCTGATCCAAGTCATTCTTGGTTCTTAAGCTTCGATGCATTCAACTGCATAGTTGAGACTTGTCAGAACATGCTCTCGCCAAGGGGTGTTTTTAGCTTATAGGGCCTCCCATTTTTGAAATAAAGCCAGGGGATGTGGTTTCGGACACTCTGGCAGACTTGCGACAGTCCGGTGTCTCGGATCTTGACAATCTCATCCAGGGTGATTTCCTCCTCTCCCTGCTTTCCGATCAATACCACTTCATCGCCCACCTCTGCTTCCGGCACATCGGTCAAATCGATTCGGGTATGTTCGAAATGCACCCCGTTTAGCACCGAAACCCGCTTGCCGTGGACCAGGGCCGGGCCCAGCGAAGAATGCTTGCCGGAGTATCCGTCGCCCCATCCGATGGGAATTACCCCGACCACGGTGTCCCTTTGAATCGGAAAGATCGCGTCATCCACAAATTCGGTGGGTGGGCCAATCTTTTTCTTTTCGATTATTTTGGCCTTCAGCGCCCGAAATACCGACTTTAGGTCCACCGTTTGCCTGGGCTGGGCGCCGGCCGGGTTTCCGAAAATCAACCGGCCCGGATCCACGGCATTCAAATAGGTTCGGGGATGACGAAGGATGGCCGGGGTTGCTGAAGCCATTTTTAAATTAATCTCGATGCCTTTTCTCTCCAATGTATCCAGTACGGTTTTCAGTTTCTGAAACTGCCACTCCACATAACCGTCATTCGCCGTAAAATGGAAGTGCGTATACATACCGGCAACCACAATGTGCTTAATAGAAGCGATCTCTTCCACAAACGCCACTGCCTTTTCGGGCAGAACCCCGATTCGGTTCAGGCCCACGTCTACCTTTACAAAAATATTCACCGATGATGTTGCATGCTCGGCATATGCTCTGGCGGCCTCCAAATCGGTTACAGTGGGGATCAGGTCATATTCCAATACGGTTTCTGCTGCAGAAGGAAGGTTGTTTCCGAAAAGCAGTATGGGGGCCGTAATCCCTTTTTTTCTTAGGTTCACGGCTTCAAACAGATCTGCGACCCCTATCCCGTATGCCCCCATGGACAGCACTTCTTCGGCCACCTCCTGACTGCCGAATCCGTAAGCATTGCACTTCAGGGCACAGATGATCTCGACATCAGGCCCCACCAGCCGCCTGGTTTCCTGAAAATTGTGTCTCAACGCATCCAGATCGATCTCCAACCAGACGGGACGTAAGAGTTTTTTGCTAATCTCGTTCATGGTAGCACCATCCTTCCTTGAAAGCCCATTTCCCACCTCGATGTTTATGATCCGCGTTGATAGATCTGCCGTCGATGTCCAATAGCCAGGACTAGCACGACAACCTTTTGATCCTGGATATCGCACAAGATTCGATAGTCTCCGACCCGATAACGCCAAAGCCCGGCACGATCTCCTTTTAAGGGCTCCCCAAAGTGTCGCGGGCTCTTACAGCCTTCGATCCGGTCATCCAACCAATCGAGGATGCGCTTCTGAACGGGCCGATCAAGTTTTCGCAATTGCCGTTCGGCAATGTTGCTGATTTCAACGGTCCAGGCCAAGCTCTTTCCTCAACTGCCTCAACGATTTGGTGCTGCGGGTTTTGGATAGGGATTGTTTGGCAAGATCTAGGTCTTCGTTGTCTTCCAAATATCGGATGATAGCCTCCCGAACCACTGCACTCCGGTTGCTTCCGCGTACTTCAGCAAGCATATCGATCGCCTGCTCAAGTTCCTTGTCTAAACGAATCGCCAGCATACTGAATCTCCTTTTTGTCTTACATTGTATAACGTACTTTCGAGATATGTCAACATTCCCCTTCTTCGCTCTTTTATGGCTCACCGTTTAAAACCCACCTCACATTTTGGAGCTTTCATTTAAAATTCAGAAAGAATATACTGGGACAGCAATGAACTACCACGCAGATAGTTGCGGGTATCAGGAATTCAGAATTCTGTAATCAAATTACTCAGGATGATCCTGGCCAGATTTGAGGTCATTGAGACCATTCGTTTGCTAGGCGCTTC
>CAYSUA010000417.1:0-5814 GCA_964433795.1 uncultured Desulfobacteraceae bacterium
CCACAGCATGGCCATGACAATGAAGATCCCTCCATATGCGGCATACACTCTCCCGAAATGCGCCGGCTGGAGTGTCGGGACAATGCCGTAAAAAATGAGTACGATGGCTCCAAATAAAGCAAACCATAGGCTTTTATTTTCTCGCAGCCAGAGCCACACGAGATATCCGCCACCGATTTCGCATAATCCGGCCAATACAAAGTAGAAGAGTGATTTCGCGATAACCATTTGTCGAGTTCCTATTATTCTCCCATTACCCCCTCCTTAACATTATAAGGCCCGTACCCAAGTGCAGGTCAAGGGGAATCAAGAATTATTTAAAATTAAAATCCAAAAAATTTGAATGAAAGTGTATCCTTTTCTCCTTTATTCTGTCTTAGATATCAGAAAGGAGGTGATACACATGTACGGGTCAGAATTTTTCGATTTTTCCTTTTGGTGGATATGTCCAATAATCATGATAGCCCTCTGTTTTTTCATGGGGAGGGGGCGCAGGGGTTTCAACATGTGCGGATTTGGTTCAAACAGCATTGAATGCGATAAAATCAATGATTCATGTTCAGCAAAGGAGATCCTTGACAGGCGGTATGCATTCGGAGAAATAGGCAAGGAAGAGTACGAAGAAAAGAAATTAACCATAAATCAGTCATAAGAATAGATGCTGTGGCATATAGATAGAGGAGGAATAAAATGAATGCGAATGATACAAAAGGTAAAAATGAAAAAGAAGATTTCACCGGTTTCAGTTGTTGTTCAGGTAATTTTGAGGGCATGCGTGAAATGATGAAGAGTTTCTGTGGCGGGGCGGATGGGGTTCCGGATTGTTCCACCATGATGAAGGGGATGATGGAAAACTGCTGCGGATCAAAAGCAGAAAGTTCCAAATCGAATTTCGAAACTCAAGATATGCCGGAATCTGATTGAGTCGAAAAATTTATGGGGGCCGGAGTTTTTTTATCTTGACATATGCATTTGTGTGCATTAATGTTCAGTCATGAATGCTCAAACGGCCCCCGTTCACATACTTGATGAGATGATCAAGAACTTCGACTCACGGTTTTTCAAAACCCTGAGCGAGCCGGTTCGCCTGGAGATACTGAAGTTTTTAATGGAAAACGGGCGATCCGACATCGGAACCATAGCCGATCATCTGCCACAGGACCGATCGGTCATTTCCCGGCATCTGAATCTCATGCATGAGGCAGGAATTTTGAATTCCGAGAAAGAAACGCGGCACATGTTTTACGAGATCAACGGCACGGCGTTTATCGACAAACTCGAAAATATCACCGAACAAATACGGAAGTGTATTTCCGAGTGTTGTCCCGATTGTTGCAAATAGAATAAAGAAGTGTTTTTTTACATATAAATATGCATCTACGTGCATATGCACATAAAAACAAATACGGAAAGGAGAAAAAAATGGAAACAACAAACCAAGACAGGGTTCGACAATCCGTTCGTGAGGCTTATGGAAAGGTGGCGAAAGCCGGAAGCGAGTCTTCAGGGGAAAGCCGGACGTCATCCTGCTGCGGACCCTCGGGCATCTCAGCAGAAACGAATCCGGCAACGTCCTGCTGCGGGCCGTCAAATATTTCCGAAGAAAAAAGCTCCGAAGCACAATGCGGATGCGGCGATTCGGATTTTACCCTGGAACAGATATCCACAGCCCTGGGATACTCCAAGAAAGATGGCGAAAGCGTTCCCGAAGGTGCGAATATGGGACTGGGGTGCGGCAACCCTGTGGCACTGGCGTCTCTGAAAACTGGGGAGACGGTGGTGGACCTTGGAAGCGGCGGCGGGTTCGACTGTTTTCTGGCAGCCAAAGAAGTGGGTGAAACCGGGAAAGTCATCGGTGTGGACATGACGCCTGAGATGATTTCAAAGGCAAGAAAGAATGCCGGAAAAGTGGGGGCGGATAATGTCGAGTTCCGGCTGGGGGAAATCGAACACCTGCCTGTAGCCGATAACAGCGCTGATATCATCATGTCTAATTGTGTGATTAATCTTTCCCCGGACAAGCTGAGCGTATTCAGGGATGCCTATCGGATACTCAAACCCGGGGGCAGGTTGTCCATCTCGGATATTTTGGCAACCGCTCCACTACCGGAGGAGATCCAAAAAGATTTGGCACTCGTGGCTGCTTGTGTGGGCGGGGCAGCGACTATTACCGATACCGAGCAGTTACTGATGGAAGCGGGATTTCAGGACATTAAGATCAAACCCAAGGATAACAGTCGCGAGCTGATTGAACACTGGAATCCGACTAAAAGTGAAAATCCCGGAGACTATATTGTTTCCGCATATATTGAGGCGGTAAAGCCCGAATAAGGATATCATCGGATCTGATAAAGAGATTGAGCCATGGAATGCCGTGAGCAATCAACCGTCCGGTAAAAACAAAAATAGGAGTTTATCATGGCGATGAATATACAGGAAAAAGAATTGGTCTATTTCGGGGCTTCCGTGGCAGCAGGATGCAAGCCTTGCGCGACGTACCATTATGCGAAGGCTCAGAAACTGGGAGTCTCAGACAAAGAGATCAAACAGTCAATTACAGATGCCATGAAGGTGAGGGGCAGCGCCAACAGAAAGATGGAGCAACATTCGCTGGAACTTATCGGGATGACCCCGGATCAGGAGGACGAGATAATCACACAGGGTGCGACCCGAATTAACGAATTGGTTTCCATTGCCGCTGCTTTTGCCGTGAATTGCACATCGAATCTGGAAAAACATATTGCCGCTGCCCGCACGATCGGGATAACGGAATATGAAATCTATTCGGTCATCATGCGGGTTGCTTTAGGCGTTAAAGGGGAGGCTGCTTCTCATGTCGATCAAATTGCTGAAAAGATTTCAAACGGTCTTTCTTTAGAAGAAAATCCGGGAAGTGACAAAAGCTGCAGTGCGGAATGTAGGGATGATTAAAAGTCAGGATTTAGAGTTCAGGTGTCAAGTATCAGCATACAGCCCTCGGTAACAGCTTTAAACGCTGAACTTTGAACTCTGAATCCTGAACGCTTACTTATACACTTTCGTGTCCGGATGAAACGCCTGCCATGCAAACCAGAAGGCGAATAGATGGGGAACGGGTTTTCCCGCTGCATCTTTTACGGAAACGATTTCTCCTTCCTGGTTGATTTCGATACGAATCGTTGAATTTCCAGTTCCATCTTCGATGGTTCCGGGATTTGATGCCAGGGCCTTTAGGGGATAGGCTTTTGAATACCCATTAATTTCGATACCGAGAATCCTTTCTTTTGGTGATAAATCTTTCCGGACCTCACCCACGGGAAACCATATGGTTCCCACCCGATAATAACCCACATAGGGATCCAGATTATAATCCCTGGAATAACCGGTTTCTGTGGAAAGCACGAGTGATTTAGGATGATTTTCCTGCCAGGTTTTCCAGCTGGTCCGAATAGATGGAAGAACCGTCAATTTTTTGCTTACCATTTCTCCGGATACGGCTTGAGACAGCAACTGGGACCAAAGGCTTTCCGTCTGGTGGTCGTAGATAAGGACATTGCTCTTATATAGCCTTCCGGATACGCCGAAAGAAAACACCTTTCCTTGGATTTCACGGGAGTAAACTACTCCCGACTGGGTCAGCGGTCAAAATGTTACCGTTATCGGTACACCGCCAACCGTATCATTAACCACCTCATGCCAGTTTAATATCTTAATCGGGTACACCTTCGATTCTCCTGCGATATCAACCCCGATTACCGGGTCGTTCGGATTCAGATAGCCGGCTTCGGTGGGCGTGATGAATTCAGGTTTCAAGATTGCCGGAATACCGTCTTTAGGAGGGCCTCCGGATAGAATTTCGTTTATTGGGATTATGGCATTTTCGGTATTGAATGCGGTGATGATGAAAAAGGATAATAAAAGTGATATATTTAAAATCAACCGTTTCATGTTTGTCCTCCATAACAGATGTGCTGTTTTCAGACTTTTAGTCGGAAATCGAGATCAAAACTTACGGATTGACAGAGACGTCCCGATACTAAAGGATTTTTTTACTTTTTCTACAAAAACGAAATGATACAATCCTTGACAGAATATACTACACGGTGGTATTTTTTCTACATAAAAAACTGCTCCTTTATCGTGAGTCAACAATGAAGTTTATTTGTACTGTCTTCTGAACCGCACTTTGTTTTGGAACTTTTCTGACTGCAGCTCCTCTCATCCTGTTTTCTGGCTTTGAGCAGATACCGACTTTTCAGTGGTGGTTCTATGGATAGAGAATCATGACCCGTATGAATAGGATACTCGTTATTGTTTGTATTTGCTCAGTTGTGGTAATGGGCTACGGGAAAGCAGAGTCAGAACCCGCACCAAAGCAGAAAGGTCAGCCGCCATCCCTTTTAATCGGGCTTATTCCTGAGCAGAATATATTTAAACAGATCGAACGGTACGAACCGGTAACCGGATATCTCTCAAAAAAGATGGGGATCAATATCGAGCTGAAAGTTCTGACCCGGTATGGAAATATCATTGATAATTTTGTTTCACTGGGTTTGGACGGTGCGTTCTTCGGGAGCTTTACCTATGCATTGACCCATGCAAAAATAGGCGTTGAAGCGGTTGCAAGACCGGAGAACCTTAATGGTATATCCACATATCACGGGCTACTCTTTGTCCGGAAGGACAGCGGCATCAAAAGTGCAGAAGATATGGCAGGAAAGCGCTTTGCTTTTGTGGACAAGGCAACAACCGCCGGATACATTCTTCCGCTTGCATACTTTAAAGAACATGGAATTGGAGATTACAGAACGTTTCTTAAAGAAACCTATTTTACAGGTACCCACGAGGATGCCATCTATGATGTTCTAAATAATAAGGCTGATATCGGGGCTGCCAAAAATACAATATTTTTGAAATTGTCGGCAGTAGATAGCAGAATAAAAAATAAATTGATTATCCTGCAAAGATCACCCGAGGTGCCGGAGAATTGCCTGGCAGTGAGTAAAGATTTGGAAGTTTCTGTGAATCATAAACTGAAACACGTGTTTCTAAATATGCATACCGACCCTGAAGGTATAGATGTATTGGTAAATTTTGGTGCTGAGAAATTCATCGAGACAACAAACGATGACTATGCGAGTGTGTATCAATATGCACAAGAAATCGGATTGAATCTTGAAATCTATGATTACCTGAACGATTAATGAAGAAAAAGATATTCATAGCCTTAGGAATATATTCTCTGATTTTTTTTCTGGGGGGAGTATATATCATTTCCGCCATTGAAAATTCGACTGCGAAGCTGAATCACCTCATAAAACTCCACCAGGTCGAAACACTACGAGAGCGTTTGTTGATCCGTGTTAAAGATGTGCAGTCCGACCTTAACCTCAGACGGACACTCAGGTCAAAGAGCATCGATACCATTATTTCGAACGTAAGATCTCTGGAAAAAATGGCGGCCTCATGTTTTGAGTGTCACCACTCCGAGTATGTTGTGAAACGCCTCCATGATCTGAAAAATGGGATTGAAAAATATAAGGCGTTGGTGAGCAGAACGTTGACGGTAAGGGCGAATCGCGAAAGATTGGAGCAGGAGGACGAAAATGCCTTTGTTTCAGCCGAACAGTTATCGGAAAAAATCAATGAAATGGTTCACATGGCGACGAGCAAGCTATATAAAAAGACCCAATCCTCTCTCAATGATATCGCCAATACAAAAATGATCCTTTACGTGCTTGTGGGTATCACCCCCTTCTTCGCCGCAGGATTGGTACTTATTTTTATTAGAGGTATCACTAAGCCGGTCAATATACTCTTAAAGGCAACACGGAA
>CAYSUA010000418.1:0-5812 GCA_964433795.1 uncultured Desulfobacteraceae bacterium
AACACAATACACTAAATACTTGATGAATTCGACTTTTTACGAATTCATCAAAATTTAAAATCAAGAATTATCATTCCCTCTTACCCTCTTAACCTCTATTCTTCTTACCTTCTCACCTTCAATTCTTTGCCTCATTCTCCATACAGGATCCGACGAGGCTTTCCGGCACAATCGCGCGGGTTACGCAGAACAGCTCGTCATGCCCCAGTATTTCAGCTTTTACCTTCTTTCCGGATGCTGCTTCAAGAACCAGGTCGAATATCTCACGGCCCACATCGTCCACTGAGCTTCCGTTATGTATAATTGTTCCCGCATCGATATCGATATTTTCTTTCATCTTTTCATAGGTAAAACTGTTTCCCACCACTTTAATAACCGGAGCAAATGGAAAACCCGCAGGAGTGCCGCGACCGCTGGTAAACACGATCACATGCGCCCCACCTCCCACAAAACTGGTCACCACCTCACCGTCGTGGCTGGGGGAGTCCATTAAAAAGACACCACCGGGTTTGTCCGGTTTTTGAGCATAACCGACCACCCCCTGAATGGGCATGGAGCCTGATTTATGAATGTTGCCCAATGCTTTTTCCACCACTGAACTGACACCGCCATCGAAATTTCCGGTGGATATGATGGCGCCGCGGTGGCTGTATCGTTTATCGGCACCCATGATTCTCAGCTTTTCTTCCCATTTGTAAATGGTCTTATAGATCTGATCGGCCACTTCTTTATTTACAGCCCTTTTCGCTAATATGTGTTCAGCGCCCAATAATTCGTTAATCTCAGAAAATAGAATGGTGCCGCCCTTTTTTACCATCATGTCCGACATGGCTCCCACTGCCGGATTGGCAGTAATGCCTGAGGTGGCGTCCGTACCGCCGCACTTGACACCGACGATCAGTTCGCTCACATCGCATTCCTCCTTTTCAAGGACGGAAATCTCTGCGGCCCACTGTTTGGTTATCTCCACCCCTTTTTCAACGGTTTTCAGCGAATCTCCTTCTTTTTGGATCACCACCATGTCTACCGGTTTTTTTGAGGGCACGATTTTGCTGTGAAACTCCTCTGCCGTGAACCGTTCACACCCGAGCCCGACCACCAGAACAGCCGCCAGGTTGGGATGGTTTCCCATGGCGACAAGGGTTCTTGCCGTCAGTTCCAAGTCTTCACCGACCTGACCGCAACCCACCGGATGCGTCAATGAAACGGCATTATCCACCTGATCGGCGATAAGTTCGGCGACCTTATTGGCACAGAACACCGTGGGTATGACACCGATATAGTTTCTTATGCCCACCTGTCCGTCCGGTCGGCGAAACGCTTTAAACTTCAAAACACCTCCTTCTATTTCCCACGATCGCAGGCCATGTTATGGGTGTGAATCCACTGCCCTTGTTTAATATTCGTGGTGGCATACCCGATATTCTCGCCGTATTTAACCACCCAGCCCTTTTCAGGAATATCGACAATTGCAATCTTGTGTGCAAACTCGACGGATTCCAAGACCTCTATGGGTGTTTCCATATGAACGCATCGATCGCCCTTTTCCGCAGGCTCCAAAATCACGCCCACATTATCTTGATCGTTCAAAACCAATATCTTTCTTTCCATGAGAACCTATCCTATCGTGTCGCTGCGTTGAGGGAACCGGATTCCGTATTTATCGGCCAGTTCCTTCAATTCTTCAACGACCGAGTCCATTATGGAAATTCCTTCTTTCTTCCTCTTTTCGATCATCTCACGCTCCGGATCACCGGGTATGTATACCCGATCATGCCCTTCAGCAGGCTTTGCGTCCCGGAATCGGCGTATCCAGGTATCCATATGGGATTTAAACTCTTCGGCAGGCCGAAACGCATCGACTCTAAACGCTCCGAAGAAATGGCCAATGCCCTCCCCCACAGACGTCTCCGGCAACGGAAGATAGGCCGGAAAAGGCGGTACCCACGGTCCGTAATTTGCACCGGAAAGCATTGCAGAAAAAATATCGACAATGGCGCCCAAACAGTATCCTTTATGACTGCCGTGTTCTCTATCGCTCCCCAACGGTAAAAGCGCCCCTCCTTCATGGGTGGCGAAAGCATCTGTGGTCGGCTTTCCGGTTGCATCCTGCACCCAGCCCACGGGCAAAGCCTCCCCCTTTAGCTGCATTCCCACAATTTTGCCATAGGCAACAGGGGTGGTTGCAAAATCTGCGACAAACGGAGGTTCCTTGTCTGCGGGAATGGCCACGGCAATGGGATTCGTACCCAGCAACCGTTCCCCACCGAAAGTGGGTGCAACATGTGGGCTGGCATTGGTCATGGCGATACCCACCATATCATGCTCCAACGCCATCATGGCATGGTATCCGGCAATGCCGAAGTGGCTTGAATTTTTAACCGATATCCACCCGCTTCCCACAGCCTTTGCCTTTTCAATGGCCATTTTCATGACCAAAGGGGCTACGATCAACCCGAGTCCCTTATCGACATCCACCGATGCCGTGCTGGGAGTTTCATGAACGATTTTAATATCCGGATCGGTATTGATCCGGTCGACTTCCCACAATCGTACATATCCGGCAAGTCTTACCACGCCATGGGAGTCGATTCCGCGCAAATCAGCAGAAAGCAGCACATCCGTGGCCAATTCCGCATGATCCTCGGAACACCCGATTTTCAAAAAAGTCGCTTTACAGAAATCTTTCAAAGATTCATGTGAAAACATAAACAAATCCTCACGGTTAGTGAAAATTCAAATTCAGGCATTTATAGATAAGCAGCGCTGGGGTGTCAAGCAAAGAGAATTATTTAGGTGCAGATAGCACGTTGCCGCAACAGGTGATCGACCAGTACAAGATTCACCATGGCTTCACAAACCACATTAATCCTGGGTATGGCGCATATATCATGCCGTCCTTTAATGGTAATACTGCGGGCCCGGCCCCTTTCATCAATGGTCTTTTGCTCAATGGAAATCGATGGGATCGGCTTTATTGCCGCCCGAATCAGAATATCGTCTCCATTGGAAATACCCGCCAGAATCCCGCCTGCATTGTTGGAGGCAAATCCCTCTGGAGTTATCGGATCGTTGTTTTCGGATCCCAGCATGCGGGAAGCCTCAAAACCGGCACCGATTTCCACCCCTTTAACCGCGCCGATGCCCATGAGGGCTTTTGCAAGCTCGGCATCCAGTTTATCGAATACCGGCTCCCCCAGGCCCGCCGGCATACCGGTGGCTATGATTTCTACAATACCGCCCAATGAATCTCCCTTTTTCCGGATATCTCTTACCCGGCTTTCGATCTTGTCTGCTGCATTTTGATCCGGGCACAGGTAAGGATTTCCATGCATTTTTGATAGATCGCAGGAAACCGCTTCGATTCCGCCCAATTCCTTTGTATATGCAATCACCTCGATTCCCTCTTTTCCCAAAATAGCCTTTGCAACAGCTCCGGCAGCCACCCTTGCGGCAGTCTCCCGGGCCGAGGCGCGCCCCCCTCCCCGCCAATCTCTGATGCCGTATTTTTTATGATAGGTGAAGTCTCCATGGCCGGGCCGATAAAGGTCGGCATAGGGTTTGTATGCAGCCGATTTCGGATCCTTGTTTTCAATCATAACAGAGATGGGAGTGCCGGTGGTTTTTCCTTCAAACAGACCGGATAGAATCAATACCTGATCCGGCTCCTTTCTCTTTGTGCTTGCCGTACTCGAACCCGGCTTCCGTTTGTCGAGATAAGCCTGGATTAATTCTTCACTGAGCGGAATATTGGGCGGGCACCCGTCGATGACGACTCCGACGCCTTTCCCGTGAGATTCTCCCCAGGTCGTAATCTTAAACAGTTTACCGAAAGCGTTTCCCGGCATAATAACCTCGCTATATCCGAAAAGATTGTTTAGTACATCGAATTTCCAGTATCAAGTATCCAGTATCATCTTATCCTTTTCAAGATTTCACGGCAAACGTCTTCAACGGTTGCTTCATCCGTTTCAACACCATAATTCATTGCACTTTTATAATACGGCGCGCGTTTCTTTAGTGTTTCCCGTACTTCATCAAAAGTTCCCTTTTGGGTCAGAGATGGACGGTACGCTTGAGTAATTTTGTCTTTTGACAGACGTTGCTGAATGGTTTGGGCAGAGGCTTTCAGCCAGACCACGGATCCGGTTCGCTTCATTACCTTGACGTTTTCCTCATCGAGAATAACACCGCCTCCGGTAGCGATTACATAGGAACGATTGCCGCTGAAACTTTTAATAACATCTCGCTCCATTTTACGAAAAGCTTCCCATCCCTGGTTTTCAACAATTTCTCTAATCGATTTTCCTTGATCTTCTACGATTTTATCATCCGTATCAAGAAAATCCCATTCAAGTTGACCGGCCAATAGTTTCCCGACGGTCGTCTTGCCCGTACATCGATACCCTATAAGATATATGTTCATTAAGCTTAAAGGCCTTTTAAAACATCCCAAAAATTTGGAAATGATTTTTCAACACATTTTTCATCCGAAATGGTCATGCCGGGAATACGAAGTCCTGCAATAGAGAAACTCATAGCGATGCGATGGTCATCATAAGTATCGATAAGCGCACCTTCAGGTCTCCCCCCTTTAACGATCAGATCCGTGTCCGTGCACCTGGCGACAATGCCCATCTTGGTTAATTCTGTTACCACTGCTCCCAATCGGTCGCTTTCTTTTTCTTTGAGGTGTCCCACATTCTTGATATGAGTTGTCCCTTCGCTAAAAGCAGCAACTATCGCAAGAGTTGGAACCACATCCGGCATGTTGGACATATCCACGCCTATGGCTGAAAGCGCTCCGCCTTTGACACGGATCCCATTTGTTTCATGAGATACGTGACAACCCATTCTCTCAAGAAGCTCGACAAATCCCATATCACCCTGCTTCGAGTGTTTTGCAAGCCCCCTAACTTTAATTTCTGCACCGGTGATGGCAGCAACGGCCCAAAAATAACTTGCCTGGGACGCATCCGGTTCAACATCAAAATCGCCGGCCAGGTAATTTTGATTTCCATTCACCTCAAAGCGTTTATAACCATCCCGTTTCACCTCAACACCGAACTTCTCCATTACCTCAATGGTCATATCGATATAAGGGCGGGAGACCGGACCGTGGGTCACAAAAATATCGATCCCGTTTACTGTATACGGCGCGATCAGGAGTATGGCGGAAAGAAATTGACTGCTTTTTTCACAATTGAGCTCGATTTGCCCCCCGGTCAATTTCCCTCCCTCCACGGTTAACGGCGGGCAGCCGTTGGAATACAGCGTCTTAGAAGAAACACCGATCTGCTTTAATCCATCGATTAAATCTTGAATCGGTCTTTCCTGCATTCTTTGATTTCCGGTAAGATGATAGACACCGTTTCCGAGCGCGGCCAATGCGCTTATCAACCGCATGGAGGTTCCTGAATTTCCGAATTGGATCGGTTGGGCATAAGGCCCGAAATATCCGCTTTGGCCATGAATGTGAAGATCCGATTCAGCAGATTCGGTTTGAATTCCGAACCGTTTTAATGCGTCAAGGGTATGGAGCGTGTCTTCACTTTTAAGCCAGTGGGTCAGGATGCAGGGGCCGTTGGAAAGAGCTGCCGTTATCATCATGCGATGCGTAAAGCTTTTGGACCCCGGTAATGTGACCTCGGCAGATTTGATCTTCTTCGGCTGTACTTCAATCATTGATCAAAGCCTCCATAACCGCTTGCCTCATGACAGGGATGGGAGCGGATTTGCCCGTCCAAAGCTCAAACTGAAGCGCCCCCTGATGGATGAACATACCGGTGCCGTCAATTACAACACAGCCTAA
>CAYSUA010000419.1:0-5771 GCA_964433795.1 uncultured Desulfobacteraceae bacterium
GTCCCGCATATCAGGCATTACGTAGACCGAAAACAAGAACATTTTCTATGCGCCTCAGTTGACGGCGCAAATGAGATTATCAATATCCGGGTTGTTTCCATCGGCCTTGTTGACAGAAGCCATGTGCACCCGCGGGAGGTGTTTGCCGATCCGCTTATTGATCGTGCATCGGCCGTGATCCTGGCACACAATCATCCATCCGGTGCGCTAAACCCATCCGAGCAAGACATTGAAACGACACAGCGATTACGGCAGGCCGGGGAAATTATGGGCATAACCGTACTGGATCATATCATTTTCAACAGTACGGAATATTTCAGCTTTTTAGAGAGTGATATTGGGTTTTAAGCTTCGTCCTGGGAAGAAATGGGGTCAAATCCACTTTTGACCCATTTGTTATTTCGAAATGAGTTTTGGCTGAATAAAAATCGATAAAGGAAAATACAATACGATTTGATAAGGGTCTAACGTAGATTTGACCCCGTTCCCACGTCTATATTGTAAAACCTTTACATTTGACGCACTGACCCGGATATTCAAATAGGAAAGGAGAAAAAATGGCTTCGAAAAATGATTCGAACCCCGGTGCAACCGGAGGTTGCCTGTGTGATTCCGTGCGGTATGAAATTCACGGCCCCCTGAGAAATGTCGTCTCCTGCCACTGCAGCAAGTGCCGGCGGTTCAGCGGTAATATCGGCGCATACACGTCAATCAAGCGAGACAATCTGATTCTCAAGGATAAGCGGACTTTGAAATGGTACCGGTCGGTCAAGGACGAAACTCCGGATGTATACCGGGGTTTCTGCAGCGAATGTGGGTCCAGCCTGTTTTGGGATCCCCGCCAGAAAGACACCATCGCCGTGGCTGCCGGCTCTCTGGACGAGCCCACCGGATTGACGATCGCCGGCCACGTCTGGACCGACCAGAAGGGGGATTACTATGAAATTACAGATGACGCGAAGCAATTTCCCAAAGGTTGGGAATAGCTTCAAGAAGCCTTTGGGTCGCAGGGAAGATAATTGGGAAAAGCGGCCAAGGAGTCGGGCCATAGGGGGTCAAAAAAGGGGGCGCCCTTTCACGATTGTTGATGTGGATTTGGCGGAGTTTTATGGCGTACATACGAAATGACTGAATTAACAGGTCAAACGGAATTAGGCTCGCTTTCCTGATGATTTCATGTTCCAGCTTTCAGCGGAAAAAAATCCGAGGTAGTCGCAAATTGCGACCACCTTTCAAAACTTAAATATTCCACATTAATGGGGACGTCACCAAGGCTTCCTAGGAGGATTATCAAATTGGCTGCTAACATCACCATGCCGAAATGGGGTATGTCCATGAAAGAGGGGAAGGTTACCCAGTGGCTAAAAAATGAGGGAAACACCATAGAAAAGGGTGTGCCATTGTTTGAAGTTGAAACAGAGAAAATCACAAATCAGGTTGAAGCCACTGATAGCGGGATCCTCTTTCAGATTGTGGTTCAGGCAGGAACGATCGTGCCGGTGGGGGCAATCGTGGCTGTTATTGCATCGCCGGGAGAACAGCCAGAGCGTATTGAAGGCACTCAAACGGGTGAAATAGTTGAAGCGGAACCGACTGCACCAACTGCACCTGCTCCGGAAAAACGTGAAGAAAAAGAAAAAAAGAAGTTCGTGCTGGCAACGCCTGCTGCCCGTCGTATGACGAAAGAACTGGATTTGGATTTGGCTAAGGTGCCCGGTTCAGGACCTGATGGGCGGGTTACTGAGGCGGATGTGGCGAAGTATCATGAAGAGGGTCCGCCCTCACCTAAAATTACGCCATTTGCAGAAGAAATGGCAAAACAAGCGGGTATAGATATTTCGACGATTACCGGGACCGGAGATGGCGGGAAAATTATTACAGAGGATGTGGAAAGGGTTTTATCTCAACGGGTATCAGCTGAACCGGTGCGCGCGATTCCATTCACCGGTATACGTAAATCGATTGCCGAAAATATGCATGCCAGCCTCCACAATACCGCTCAGTTGACGATGTTTACCGAAGTTGACGTGACCGAAATGGTTCGATTCCGCAATAGGGTCAGAGAAGAATATAAGAAAGATGAATCAATGAGAATCTCCTATAATGATATTATCATCCTAGCGACCGTCCGGGCGCTTACCCATCACCCCATATTGAACTCCACCCTCGTTGGCGATGAGATTCTCCTGCACGATTCTGTACATATAGGCATTGCCGTGGCCTTGTCCGAGGGGTTGATTGTGCCGGTATTGCGGGATGCCGACAAAAAAGGGCTTCTAGAGATTGCAAACGGGGCAAGAGAACTGGCCCGAAAGGCTCGAGAAGGAGCACTAGGGATTGACGAGGTTACTGAGGGAACATTTACCATTTCCAATCTGAGCATGTTTCAGGTGGACGGGGTCACTCCCATATTGAAGCCGCCCGAAACCGGTATCCTAGGGGTCGGTCGGGTCAAAGAAAAGCCGGCGGTTTATAATGGGGAGATCGCCATTCGCTCTATGATGTTCTTAAATTTAACCTTTGACCATCAAGTTGCGGATGGTGCCCCGGCCGGCGAGTTTCTGAGCACCGTGGCCCGTTATTTGGAAAATCCCTATTTGATCATGACGTGATCAGAAAGGAGGTGGATAACATAACAATTTGCCGGGGTTTTTTGGGAAAAGAAACTATTAACGAGTTTTAACCCTAAATAATGGAGGTCTGGAAAATGAGTCTCACCAAACAAAAAATGATCGATTTGTATACCACTATGAAAAAAATTCGATTGTTTGAAGAAAAAGTGGCTGAGCTGTTTGCCGCAGGCAAATTGGCGGGCTTTGTCCATCTGTATGCCGGTGAAGAAGCAATCGGTGTGGGGATATGCGCCCACCTGACGGACCGCGATTACATCACCTCGACCCATCGGGGCCACGGCCACTGCATCGCCAAAGGAGTGGATATTAACTCGATGATGGCCGAGATCTACGGCAAGGCCACCGGTGCCTGCAAAGGCAAAGGTGGCTCAATGCATATTGCCGATGTGGAAAAGGGGATGCTGGGCGCCAACGGTATTGTAGGCGCCGGCGGTCCGTTGGCCTGTGGATCGGGCCTGATGGCCAAGACTCTGGGTACCGACCAGGTGACAGTCTGTTTTTTTGGTGATGGCGCAGCTGAACAGGGGACGATGCATGAAGCAATGAACTTAGCATGCTGCTGGAACTTGCCCCTCGTCTTTGTCTGCGAGAACAACGGGTACGCCGAGACCACGCCTTGGGGGTATCATTGTGCGGCCAAAAGTATCTCCGATCGGGGAGTGGCTTATGATATGCCCGGAATCACTGTAGATGGCACCGACTTTTTCGCCATTTACGAAACCGCTGAAGAGGCCATCGGACGGGCACGAAGGGGCGAAGGTCCTTCCCTCATCGAATGTCGCGCTTTCCGCTACTTTGGACACTTTGAGGGTGACGCCATGCTTTATGTCACCGACGAGGAAAAAGAACATAATCGCGCCCGAGATCCGATCGAGGCCTTCAAAAAACGGGCGCTGGAGCGGGAGCTTCTGTCTGAGGGACAAATTGCTGAGATTGATGCAAAAGTGACTGAGATCATTGAAGAAGCGGTTAAGTTTGCAGAGGAAAGCGCCGTGCCCGACATTAAAGAGGTTTTAACTGACGTCTATGTCAAATACCCATAAGAGGAGAGAGGAGGAATAACGATGACTGAACGTAGGATAACCTTTCGGGAAGCAATCAACGAGGCCATGCGGTTGGAAATGCGTCGTGATCCCACCGTGATCCTCTTTGGGGAAGATGTCGCGGGCGGCGCGACGCTGTCCCATATGGAAGGGGAAAACAAAGAAGCGTGGGGCGGTGTTCTCGGTGTCAGCACGGGATTGGCCCCTGAATTTGGCCGCAATCGTGTCCTTGATACCCCGATCAGCGAGTCGGCCTTTATCGGCGCGGCTGTGGGAGCGGCTTCCACGGGATTGCGCCCCATCGCAGAGCTGATGTTCGTAGACTTTTTGGGTGTCTGCTTTGATCAGATCTTTAACCAAGGTGCCAAACTGCGTTACATGTTCGGCGGCAAAGCACAAGTGCCCCTGGTCATTCGATCTATGATCGGGGCCGGCTTTCGGGCAGCTGCGCAGCATTCAGAATGTCTCTACTCGATCTTTACCCATATACCGGGACTTAAAACGGTGGTGCCCTCCACCCCCTACGATGCCAAGGGGCTTCTCTCATCCGCCGTCCGAGACAACGATCCGGTCATGTTCTTCGAGCACAAACTTTTGTACGATATCGAAGGCGAGGTGCCGGAGGATAACTATACGATTCCTTTGGGCGAAGCTGAAGTGAAGCGTGAAGGCAGCGATGCAACCATCGTAACGATTGGGCGTATGGTTCATTTATCGCTGGAAGCAGCTGAAAAGCTTGCCAATGACGGGGTGAATGTCGAGGTGGTGGACCTACGATCCCTGTCGCCGATGGACGAAGATGCTGTCCTGAATTCGGTCAAAAAGACACATCGTCTGGTAGTCGTTGATGAGGACAATCCAAGATGCAGTGTGGCGACGGACGTCATCGCCATGGTCGCTAACCAGGCCTTTGATTACTTGGATGCACCCTGCAAGATGATCACAGCACCGCATACGCCGGTTCCCTTCAGCCCGGGGCTTGAGGACACTTATATACCCAGTGTGGAGACGATTGTTTCAACAGTTAAATCCCTCACAGGATAGCGGCTAACCACTGGAAAGGATAATTTGGTCAGAGGTCCACCTTCAAATCGAGGTGGGCCTCCCTTTGGAGAACAGAGTATGTCTACAATTGGGATCATCGCTAATCCGGCCTCCGGCAAAGACATTCGTCGTCTGGTCACCCATGCTTCGGTGTTCGACAATATGGAAAAATCCCATATCCTGCGACGGGTGTTCCTGGCATTAGACGCTTTAGGTGTCCAACAGGTGCTCTACATGCCCGACTACGACGGTCTTGTCGAAAAGGCCCTGAAGGGATTGAAACTTTCACTGAAGGCTGCCCAGCTTCAATTGGATATGTGGGCTGACGAACGTGATTCGACTGAGGCGGCGAAACGGTTTTGCGAGAGCGATGTAAACTGCATTATCACCCTCGGCGGCGATGGAACCAACCGCGCTGTGGCCAAAGGCTGCGGCAATATCCCCATCGTTGCTATTTCTACCGGCACCAACAACGTTTTCCCTGAAATGATCGAGGGGACCGTGGCCGGATTAGGGGCCGCGCTGGTAGCCAGGGAAATGGTAGACGTGGAAGAATTCACCTATATCGCTAAGCGGCTGGAGGTATCTGTCGATGGGCAGATGATGGAAATCGCCTTGATTGACGTAGTGGTTTGCACCGAACTGTTCATAGGAAGCCGTGCTCTCTGGGACCCACACCGCATACGCGAAATCGTTCTGGCAAGGGCCGAGCCGGACTGTATCGGCATGTCATGCATTGGTGGCTTTTTACATCCCCTGGGTCCTCAAGATGCCCAAGGCATGTATGTGCGATTGGGCGGTGGCAATACCAGCGTAATGGCTCCCGTCGGTCCCGGCCTTTTCAGAAAGGTGGAAATTCAGGAATACCGGTTGTTGTCTCTAGAAGATGAGGTAGTACTGGAACCCGCTGCCTGTACGATTGCCGTAGATGGTGAGCGACAGCTTGAGGTTTTCCCGCATCAGAATATCAGCGTTCGATTGACAAAGCGCGGACCTCGTGTAGTGGATGTGCGTCGTTGCCTGCATGAGGCGAGTCGACGCGGTGTTTTCA
>CAYSUA010000420.1:0-5739 GCA_964433795.1 uncultured Desulfobacteraceae bacterium
GGCCTCAATACCGTTTAACAGCGGCATGGCAATATCCATGATCACGATATCCGGTTTCAATTTCTGTACCTTGTTGACCGCTTCACGGCCGTCTTCCGCCTCACCGATTACCTCAAGATCGGATTCAGCCTCCAGCAGTTTGGCCAGACCCTGGCGTACGATAGTGTGATCGTCTGCCAAAAATATTTTGATGAGTCGCTCAGTCATATGAGCGTTCTTTTAAGGGAATCTCAATCCGTATTCGCGTGCCTTTGCCCCTTGCCGTGCGCAAGATGAACTTGCCGCCCGACATGGCCGCCCGCTCTCTCATGGACAACAGGCCCAGGGCCTGTTTGTGGCCGCTGAAGTCGCCGGCATCAAAACCGATACCGTCATCTTCGGCCACAAAAATAATCCGGGGGTAGCTTTTGATGATGGAGAGTTTAAAATGCCCGGCATTCGCATGCTTCACGGTGTTCGTGAGAGCCTCCTGGGAGATGCGATATAAAATGCTTTCTACTTCAGGGTCCACACGATCCTCAAATCCCACCATCTTAAAATCAACCTTTAGATCACTGTGTTTTGAGATATCCGTCAAATAGACGTCCAGCGCCGGCTCCAGGCCGAGGTCGCTGAGTATGGCCGGATGCAGCCGGTAGGATATACGACGCATTTCGTGATAGGTGCGGTTGATCTGCTTCTTGATATCAAGGATATGATCTCTTACGAGATCCGATTCCGAAGACAGTTCTTTTTCAACGGTCTCTAAGGTAAAATTGATCCCGGTCAGTGCCTGACCGGCTTCATCGTGCAATTCCTGCGCGATGCGCTTTCGCTCCAATTCCTGTGAGTGGAACAACCTGGCCGTCAATCCCTTGAGTTCTTCCCGGTGCCGGCGGATGGTTTGAAGGAGATTCGCATTTTCAATGGCACCACCTAAAAAGTTCCCCAGGGAGCCCAACAGGTGAAAATCCTGCCCTCTTGAGATGTCTTTATCCGGCGGAACATCCAATGCCAGAAACCCGGACGCCTTTTCTTTGGCCGTGATCAAAAAACAGGTGAGCTCCACAGAAAGGTTTTCTTGCTGATGTTTCAACACGGCCTTGAACGGCGGAAATATGGGCTCGGGAGTCAAAACCAGATCTTTTTGGAGTAAGGATTGCATCAATGATTCGTCATGAAGCCGGATTTGGCTTGTTGTTTCGGCGATTCCGGCAGGCAGGCCATACTGTTTTTTCATCACATATGCGGCATGATCATGATCGATTAAAAAAATGGCGCCTGCTGCAAGACCCAACACTTCGAGCGCCTTTTTAAGGGCGATTTCAAGAACAGCATCCAGATCATGGGTCTTGTTCATGGCAAATGCAACAGAGTTCAACACCCACAATTCGCGATGTCGTTGCCGAAAATTTTGAATGGCATCCATGCGAGCGGTGATATCCTTGGCAATGCCCTGATACCCGATGACATCTCCGTCTTTGCTCCAAACGGCATTACCGCTGAGCAGGCAATGGAGAAGGCTGCCGTCCTTTTTTCTGAATTTGGCTTCAAAATCCTTTACAAATCCCTCGCGGTCGATCTGCCGCTGAAACACCTCCCAATGCATGGTGTTGTGGTATACCTGCTCGGCCGACCCTACCGACATCAACTCTTCTTTGCTCACATACCCCAGAAGATCCACTGCGGCTTGATTTACATCCTGGAACGAACCGTCTTTATGGGTAATGAAGATCATGTCCTTTGAACCTTCAAAAAGACACCGGTACCTGCGTTCGGAGTCCTTGAGGTCCTCTTCCAGTCTGCAAAATTCTTCTGTGCTTCCCGAAGTATTTTTCAAAAAAACCTAGTTTTCTTTGCACAGTTCATCAATGAATCCCATAAACCAATCCACCTTTTCCGGCGGAGCGACTCCCGGCACCTCACAGCCCGAAGCCAGAATATATCCACTGTCCTTGGGTGCAACAGCAAGACAATTTTTGATGTCTTGCTCCATGGCCTCCTTGCTGCCGGAATAGAACAGATTGGTGTTGACGTTACCGATGAGCACCGCTTTTCCACTGGTAACCTCAACCGCTTTTGCCAAATCCGAAGGGGCATCGATGCTGATATTGGTCGCCCCCGTATTGACCATATCTTCCAGGATGGGAGTCGCATATCCGCAGATATGAAGGCCCACTCCTACTTTCTTCTCCTTGAAATGATCGACAATCTGTTTCTGATAGGGAAATATGAATTCCCGATACATCTTAGGCGATACAAGGCTGCAAGAGGCTGGCGCCTCTGAATAGCTGAGCCCCACCTTCAGGGGATAAACGGCTTCTCCGAACCGAATTGACATCTGTGTGGTAAACGCCATGAGTTCATGCACGTAGTCCGGGTCTTTCATCGCATCCCGCAAAAGCTGTTCGGCCTCCCTGAGCCCGATGGCGATGGTCCAGGGGCCGGCAATCACGGCGGAAACAATGGAATCGGTAATGATTTTTTTGGTCTCCGCCAGGGTTTCCAGATAGGCGGGCATACGACCGTCCTTTTGAGGATCCGCCAGCTTCAGACTGCTCAGTTTCCCCTTGTCTTCGAGTGCCACCTTTTTGGAGATGCACATGCTGTCCTCGGGAAATTTCAGCTCATTGCCCATAGCTTCCACATCCATGAGTAAATCCGCCTGCATGACGATGATGTCCGGTTTGTAGCGCTCGAAAGCGGCCACCTGAGCCTTTACAAAAATCTTGGGATCCAGCAACAACTCTCTGATGGAGGCACCCACCAGTTGGGCATTGCACTGGCCCATGATGGGGTATGCAGGGATTCTATCCAGTTCGATATCCTGATCGGTAAAGGTCTTTTTAAAAGCCGCGGCGACCCTCTGCTTTCCAGTATATGCTTCCATTTATGTTTCTCCTTTTATATCTCTCCTTCTTCTTGCCAGATCTTCATCTGCTCCTGGTAGGTTGGCGGAAACGTGGGTTCAAAATTATAGAAGCTGGTGATGGGGTATCGGACACCGCCTTTGTGAGTGGTTGCCAGGCCTTCCAGTAAACCGTCCACCTTGGATTTGGGGATTAAAAAAGACATCTCATCATCCTGGGTCATACCGAAAACCCGGTCTCCATTGCCGGGGACGAGAAAACGGCACTTGTCGTTTTTCATCACCGTAATGATGGCGGCACACCCCAATCTCCCCATGGACGAAGAATGGATCGCCCCCCCTTCTTTGTAGATACCGCCATGAATCAGCCGCATGATCTGCGCGGGGTTACCGTATACCATGAGCATATCCGGCTCAAAGGTGGCCCGGTTCAAGGGAGCGACCAGAATATGGCTGTAGGCACCGTACTCAAAGCGGTCAACCAGGTCTTCTTCCGATTTAGCAATCTCCTTTGTGGCGGCAAACATGCCGGCAGCCATATTGCCCTCGTTAAAATAATCGATGTTCTTGAAAAACCCGAAAGGTGCGGCCCCTAAGGCACACTGCATGTCTTCCTTGCCCATGGCCACGGTCCATCCCAATTTTCTGGCCATGCCGATTCCCTGGCAGATGGCCACCTTTTTTTTCATCTGCTGAAAGGGACGACGGGTTTTTTCGGGTATCTCGTCTTCCGATTTCAGCATTTTTATGGCCACCGGAAACGTTAACGGTCGGATGTAATTGTTCAATGCCTGTTCCACTGCTTTTAGATCTGTCATTGTTCCTCCTTCCAATTCAATGCTTTAACAATTTTCCATAACTTACAAACTTATATCCCAAACAAGACGAAATTCGCCACATCATGCTTAACTATTGCCCATCCACGAATTCATGTTTGACGCAATCGGTGTCCAATTCAAAAATGGGCCATTTTTTCGTTGAGCAAGTTGAACACATCCTTCTTTAAATCAGATGTGAAATCCCGTCGTATGACGGGGGCCACATCCGCCGTCGCTTTATAAAACAGGCTATGGCGGGACAGGCGTTTTCGGTGAGGTGTACTTTCTGTACACCGCAACCGGAAACCCGCGGAGAACGCCGCTCGGCGGGAAAATGGCCATTTATGGATGGACACTAACGAAACTCGCTGCTGCGAACCCCATCCGGGTCTATTTGGTTGATCAGTTGTATCACCTCCTGCCCTGGAGCAGGGGTTTCAGCTGCATCCGGTGCCACCAGGATATCAAAGCCGGTCTTCTCTTTGATCTCGTCAACGCTGTGACCCGGATGATAATACTGGATCTGCATGACCCGATCCGGATTTCTGAAATTCATCACTCCCAGATTGGATACGATCACGATTTCATTTTTTTGATACGCTTCCTGGCGATGATCATATCCCTGGCCGGTCACAAAATCGACTTCCTCCACAAAAACCCTATTAGTATGCCGGGTCACCCAGATAACCACCTTCGGCGTAATCGGCATCAAAAACGCTGAAGCCGCCCCGCCCGGCAATTGCACTTTGGGCCGATCGATATCTCCGATAACACTGAGGTTGGTGTTTCCACGCCGATCGACCTGGGCGGCACCCAGGAACATCACATTCAATTCTCCCCTCTGGGCCAGATCAAATGCCTCGTGGAGCCCGAAGTAGGCCACGGCATTTCGATTCAGCCTGGCATCAAATGACGATGGGTAGATCCTGTCGAGTTCGGGGTCCACCCCTTCCGCTCCGGAAATGTAAACCATGTCCGGTGCATGTGTTTTGCGTGCCACACTCATTGCCAGGACCGGCAACGGCGAAGAAACACCGTGGAGAACGGTGTTGAAATTTTCAATTTCAGAGGCCATGGCATAAACCATCAGATCCGGCGTTTCGATTCTCTCATTCATGCAGTCACCCTCCTCCCCATGTAAACGTGCTGATCCAGATATTCATCGAATTGATCTTTGGCGGCTGCCCTGAGGTAGTCTTTGATGTGTTCATAGTCCGCATCGTAATAATTAAAGCAGGAGCATGGATAGGCCCCCTTTGGCGTCTCCACAACAGCATCCACGATAAAATGGGGGATGGTTGTGGCTTCGGGCATTTTTCTGATTTCGCTGTTGGGAATCAACTCCTCCACCGTCACCACCACCTTCTTGGCAGCCTTTGCCTTGATCACATCTTCATAAAACGGACCTTCGATCCTGACGTTTCCGAATTCATCCGCCTTCTGTGCATGAATAATCGCAACATCCGGCTCGATTGCCCTCACGGCAATCATGGTTTCACCGGTAAAGGGGTCCGTCACCTCTTTCTGGCTGCCCACCACCTCGCTGATGGTCAGCAGGTCGGAGCCGAGCATTCCTTTGATAGGAATGGAAGGCAAACCCATGGCTGCGGCGCGAAACCCGGCAATAATCGGCTGGCAGGCGCCTTCTTTCGTAATGATCTCGCCTTTCTCCGACTTCTTTCGAAAATTGGGCGCCATCCCGAAAACCTCAAAGGCCAGCATGCCTGCCCGAACTTTGGCGACACAACCGGCACCGATCAGAAGATCGAAATCCATTGCCGGCTCACGGTCTATCAGGTTCAGCTCCTTTTTTCCCTGGCGCGCCAACTCTCTCACAAACTCCATCGGCGCCCGTTGAAAGGTGGCGCCGCCGAACGTTATTAAGGCGCCGTCATCGACAAATCCTGCAGCCTCCTGGAGACCGGTCAATACCCTTTTCATCTGAGTTACCTCCCACTGTAAAAATCTCAAATTACAAGCATCAAATTACAAATAAATCTCAAATTACAATATCCAATGACCCAAACCGGTTTGGAATATTTGTTCTTGGAGATCATGTACATGTTTTGAATT
>CAYSUA010000421.1:0-5738 GCA_964433795.1 uncultured Desulfobacteraceae bacterium
TACCTGGAACAAATCCTCATCTCTCAGGATATATGGAACAAGCACCAGAGGCGGCGGTACGGCGGTTGGGGCTATGATCATATATTGCGCAACGTGGTCCCGGTTATGAAGGCCAAAGGGATGAGCCGGCAGGAGATAGACACCATAATGATCGGAAACCCCCGGAGGCTGCTCACATTCCCTTGATCTGCCTGAAATCGACTATAAAAAACTCGAACAGGGTATTGGTGAGCGCAATGCATTGTATATTTTCTCCGATGGGGTGTATGAAGTTGAAAAATCATAGAATCACGACTTCATTTTGACAGAGTAAATATTGACCCATTCCCCCGACGGAATGATCCGGGATTCCGAAGAACAAAATTCCAGAGGATTCGCTGTTTCGATTCAATTAAAAACCGTCTCGAGTACAGTTTTACTCTGTAAAGCCAGATTCCTTTTATCATTCTCGATTACAATGATCTTATCCCAATTCTTTATTATTTCTAAGTAAGGTTCATAATTCATATGACTTTCAGGCAAAGACACACTTATATGAGGTTTATTGGGAAAATATCCGGAGATATGGAAATGTACAATTCGATCACGAAACTCATTTAGAAACAGGAGAAAGTCCTGATTCGTCATGGCTAAATGGGCAAAATCAAGAGTTATTCTTAAATCAGGATGGAGGTCGAGAATCCTTCGTATATCACTATGGTTAGAAAATAGCTTTGTTCCGGTCCCGTCCATATTCTCCAGAGCAAGAACTGTGTGATGCTCAAGCGCAAAGGGAAGTAACAGCTTTAATGATTGATTAAGCAAATCATATGAATCTTCTTCATAACTCGGCAGATATTCTCCCGGATGAACAGTCACTATCTTTGATTTAATCTCCTCTGCAAAAACAATATCATCTTTAATCTGTAAGAGGCTAGATTCCCGCATATATGGATTAAGACTCGATATGTTGTTTTCGAGATATTTGGCATGCACGGAAAAATATAAATTTTCAGTGGGTGGTATTTTCAAAGTTCTTCTTAAAGATTGGAGGCTGTGAAACATCGTATGCACCTCTAAAGCAGAAAAACAATCGTTTCGGGCATGTTCAATCGCATCATCCAAATTGGTGTTAAATTTATTTGCGTATGGAAAAGAGCTTGTGCCAATAATCATATATCGCTTCTCCTTTTCAAACCTGTAATTTTACGTAAATACCCTTTTGGAATGTGTCGTAATACGGCAAGAAACAACGTATGGTAATCGGGGTGGTTTGACAAGAATATTAGTAAGTGTTCACAGGTTCGGAGTTCACCGTTCAGGGTTGCCTTTCTTTGTTGACCTTGTTCGTGGGCTAGCAAATACTTAATGAAACCTCAAATGGTAGCGCGGCTGGATCCAGCATGGTCATATACATCCTGAAACTTAGTATCCTTTTTATTTCTGCACGAATCTATCGGGATCATAAAAGGTTTGGGGATTTTCTGCGGAATAATTTCAGCCCCTGAAAAACCCTTCTTGATCGATCCCCAAACGACAGCTAATGGAATCACAAAAAATGTCGATATAATAGATAAGCGGCAAAAACATTCTTTCTTGCCCTGCCTTGTTTAACACAATAGGGGAGATATGAGATGGTCAAGATAATGAAGAATCGAGGCGGGAAGTGATAATTCACCCCGACAACCCGGATATAAGCCAAGAGGTGGAGCAATTTCTCTCTCACAGCGACATCCAGATCGAAAATATTCCGGTGACCATAATTGTCAACCCTCCAATCCAGACAGTAATCGAAAATGTCAGCAGATTGTCAGAAATTCTCACCGAACTTTTGGCTGCTTACGGTACTGAGGGGAACTATTTTCTGGTATTAAGCACGTTCTCCGCAGGTATCACCGTAGCATTCGGCATTGAACATACTGCAACGTCTTTCTCAACTGAGGCAGGTCATTGTTGAAACTTGGCAATGAGACATTTATATCTTTTTGATTTCAAGCAGCAGTGGCATATCTTGATTGTAAATCGCGTGCGATGCCGATAATTTGGTAACGACGTCTCTCTATCGTATCGAAATCGCTACTCAGCAACACCCCCAAATCCTAACGATTTCTATTTTCATATCTTTATCGTATAATACCATACTAAATGCTTCCATAACCGATATCTACTCACATTCTTTCAGGTATTTCGGTTATAAGTCTTCACTTTTTGGTAATTGAAGTTCCAAGTACGCCGTTTTGCATTTTCCACACTATTCAACAACTCCATATGTTGAATAAGATTCCACTTTCTAATTTGATGATTATCATTTGCATTAAACACCGGTTTAATTATATGAATTTAAAAAATATTGATATTATAACGAGTATCGATCAAGATACGGAATCACCAATTAGGTTTTTTATTAAATTTAAACACTTCTAAAGGAGGGATTAATAATGAAAGCTATTCATGCATTTTTTGTACTATTTCTAATGGGATTTGTTGTCAGCTGTTCCTCTGTCTACGGTGTACGGTATGACTACGATAAACAAGCTGATTTCGAAAATCTTAAGACCTATGACTGGATGACTGTACCTGAAAAAGCGAATATAAACAGCCTTAATGTTGAACGTGTAAAAAAAGCGGTTAGTGCTGAACTTCAAGCAAAAGGTTTAATGATGACTTCAAATAATCCAGACTTTCTAATCGCTGAGCATTTGGGGAGAAAGGATAAAGTGCAAGTCATGAATTGGGGATACGGTTATGGTCCACATGGGGGTTACCGGGGGGCCGGTGGAATTTCTACTTATGAATACGAAGAAGGATCGCTCATTCTTGATTTTGTAGATACTAAATCAAAAAAAATGATTTGGCGAGGAGTTGCGAAAGCCGATGTTATGAATGCAGATTCTCCGGAAAAAATAGAGAAATTAATAAACGAAGCGGTACAAAAAATTCTAAAGAATTTTCCACCAAAACCTTAGGAATAATTTTTTATTTAAGTCAATATGTGACGTCAAAGGCGGGGTCAATACAGGTTTTGACAAGCCCGATTTTCACGGGGTAATATAAAGAATCTCAAGTTTTCATCCGATAAATAATAGTGTATTATAATATTCTTGTTAAGTGAGAGGGTTCACCTAATCCATTCTCTTTTCTTGGCCGAGTGCTTACCATGAAAAAAAACAATAGCACTGTCATAGTATGCATTTCCTGCTACGCCGAAAAGTGATACTCGCACGGATTATATTAATCCAACCATCCAATTTGCGGCAGGAGAATTGGTTGGATATACCACCGGAACAAATCTGGGACGTACCTGGGACTTTGGGGTGTACAACAGGGCAAAGCCGAACCATTTGAATCAAAGCACGCCGGAAGGTATTCAACCTCCCTCTGAGCGTGATCTAATTGCAGACTGCCCGTATGATTATTTTACCTCTGCCCTTAGCGCACAATATCGCGCTCTTTTTGCAAGCCTGACAGATGATCCGGATTCCTATTCGAGAGATTTCTGTAAATAACTGCAGAAACGGTGGGATGAGCTGATGTGGTATAACGTATCGAAGTTGTGAAAAAATATATTTTCATATTATTAGCACTTGTTATAAGTGGATGTGTCACAACGAAAACAGTTATGGAATCATGGATAGGACATCAGGAGTCCGAATTGGTTTCTACTTGGGGAGCTCCTCACTCAGCCTTATATACTAGAGATGGGAAGCGTGTTCTGGCATGGGAGTCCAATTGGGGAAAATACGGTCGAAAGACATGTCGAAAAAGTTTCACTGTCAATCGTTATGGAAAAATCATTACGTGGAGTTATCGCAGTTGCCCTCCTTGGTAAGTCATTTAACAAGGTCATCAAGCATCGCCTCTTCGGGGTCGGGCCTCTCTTCGATCGGCCGCGAACAGCAGCGTTAAGATATTCGATTCAAATCCAAAACCTCGTTCCATAAATATATTATGTATTATGGAACAAAAACACACCGAATAGTTAATATCTAAAGGTTAGCAGCCAGGAAGTGGGTGTTGCAGCGGTTACCGATGTAACCTTGGTATGATAGTATTATTTAGCTTAACAACATTTCGGATACAGGCGGAATTTGACTAAATGGAATCGATAAACTAAGAGATGAATCAATAAAAAATGCTGAGACAGTCACGTAGCGCTAGCGTATCGATATATTGAATCTGGCCATCCCGAAATATTTCAGCTTTCTGGTTGAAATCATTTATCGAAGGTAATAAATGTGAGGATAGGATAATAAGCCGATTTTATTTTTAAGTAGAATTTACATAAGTAGCCCAATAGGGGTAAAATGTAGAATTTTCTCAAATTAACAAATTGAGCTCTTCCTGCCAAATACAGTGTAATTAACTGTTATTATATAGAATATTTGATAATTTGGAAATTTACCGATTTTAAATTGCAAGTTGCCACATTGTGGTCTTTTTTGCATTTGCACCCAAAATGTAGAATCAACCTAATATATAATGTTAGAGTTATCAGAATTAGTGGAGATCTAGAGCGTGATTGGGGGCAGTAGTCGAAGAATTCTTACCTAAACCAAATTGATCAAGATAATGAACTAAAGAAATTATCGGTTAAACTAAATTGCTACAAACATATTTTTTAATAAAACTAAATTGGGGTATTATACGATGATTAAAAAAACAATTTTATTACTTCTATCTTTACTGATTACCAATGTGGCAATTGCTGAAGGAGGTAATTTCACCGTCCAGGAATTTGAAACTTATCAGGGAAGCTACGATTTAACTGAGAAAGGGTTTGTTGAACATCTGGATAATGAAAATAATCACTATTATATTTGGAGTAAAAATAAATTTGTAAGGGCAAAACAAAAATCAAATATTATTGATATTACATACACTGCTAACATGAGTTCTGTTCCCAAAAAATCTAGACGTTTTGGTGGCGGTTTAAAAATACCAGAAATAGTATTAAATCTCATGGACAAAGAACAGGACACTGTGGCAACACTTCGTATGTTTCATAATGATGAGGTTTATCAAGTCTATCTAATAAGGAAAGGAATACAAGACCATAATAACGACTTGTTTTTTGTTATTACTTCAGGAATGAATAGGAATCTTAGAATTGCATTCAAGTCAGAATTATACAACGGCCGTGTAGACATGATGTTTGCTAAAGATATGACGAATGACGGTTTAAAAGAATTAGTATTTGGGCACACCAGTGTAGGTGGTAGTGGAGGTACAGGACACCTAACAATCACAAGTATTCATTAGTACGTTCAATTCTTAGGCGATAAGACACAGAAGATAACTGGGAAGTCGAAAACATAATAAAAATCACTCTAACAAGTGCGTCAACTAGAACGCTCCTTTCGTCGCCCCTGTTACGCAAACGTTATCTGTATTGATTTGTGTTTCAAAGCTTTAAAAATGGTCCTGTAAATATATCATGCAGAATGTCAGAAAATGGATTGAAAAATTTGGTCGAAGCCGATAATTTGGTTCATGATCAAACATAAGTATCGATATATTGAAAACCCAAGATTGAAAAATTGATTGGCTACCATTCGAATGGTTGATTTGAGTGTACGACGGTATCACAAATTGTTACCATAATTGTATATTCTCGATACGTCAGCACTCACAAGAATTATCAGATATACTCATTGCCTGGAATCAATCATGTAAACCAGCAGCTTACAGGAAAAGAGAGGACTTAATGAGCGAAACTAAATCTTTAGCCGTTTCGGAACTGATCATCAACAAAGCCATTT
>CAYSUA010000422.1:0-5724 GCA_964433795.1 uncultured Desulfobacteraceae bacterium
AATTTGGTGAAGGCACTTATCCCGTTTGTCGGGGCTAATCGATTGACGTTATCCAGAGTTTCCTGCTGAAAAATAATCATTATACATAAATAACCAAGATTTCAAAATAATCATTAAACGTCATCAATCAAGGCCATTTCCGCTTTCAATACGGTTTGCGTTGCCGACGTCACTTTTACTGAATCGTCGATTCTAAGTCCCACTACCCAGATGATTCCATCGTCACTCAGCAACATGGGGTATTTCCCCCGATCTTTTCGTGGAATCTTGTTGTTGATGAAAAAATCCTTCACTTTTTGGGTGCCGGTCATACCTAAAGGTGAAAATCGGTCACCGGGATGAAAATTCCTAAGAATCAAGGGAAATCTCACGGTATTCATATCAAAAAATGCGATACGGTGTCCAGTGTTCAGAGAATCCATACCGTCCGGAACCGAGATCCTAGAGAACGTTATACTTGCCCGTATCTCGCTGACGACCACGGTTTCGGGTTTTTGAATATGGTAATCAAAACGAAGATGCCGGGGGGTGGCTGCCGTCTCACGGAGCGGGTTCGCTTCCTTTGAAATAGTCAGTTCCATTCCGCTTTTTAAAACGCGAATGCGATCCGGCAAGTCTGTGGAACCGATAGAAACGCCGCCTTTAAGATGCTTTCTAGCCGACTCGATGTGGGTAAAGGTGATGCGTCGAAGATCGCCCTTGATCTCAGAAACGGCCTTTCTTAGAATCCGTCGCTGCAGTGCAGGATGCATGACCTTCAACCGGTCAACCGAAAACACCAATCGGTTTGGTAATCGACGGCGTATCGATTCTTCAAATATCGGTTCTATGAGTTGCTCAAGCCATTCCTCTTCAGCTTTGGTGATATGGGCCAGACGGGTCAACGTGGCTGTAATCCGGGGCTGTATCGATGCCTTTATACTCGGAATCAGGTCGTGACGGATCCGGTTTCTCAAATGCTTCCGGTCCTCGTTGGATTTGTCCAGAACATAGTCGATCCGGTTTTCTTTCAAAAATCGAAGGATTTCATCCCTTTTTAGCTTGATGAGCGGCCGAACAATTTTTCCTTCCCGGACAGGCGGAATCCCCGACATGCCCAACGGGCCGCTTCCTCTGAATAAATGCATTAAAATTTGTTCGGCATTATCATCGGCATGATGTCCCAACGCGATTTTGCTGTAGCCATTGTTTCCGGCAACATCCAATAAAAAGGAATAGCGTACGTCCCGGGCCGCTTCCTCAAGAGATAGCTTGTGCTGTTCCTTGTATTGTCGAACGTCTATTTTTTCTAAATAAAAAGGAATGTTGTAAGCATTTGCCATAGATTCGGCAAACCGGGCGTCATTCTCGGATGATTTTCCTCTCAAGCAATGATTTATATGGCCCACGGACAGCCGAATCTTCAATTCCTCGGATAAATAATGAAGGATATGAAACAGGGCGACGGAATCGGGTCCGCCGGATACCCCAATAAGCACAGCATCACCGGGCTGAAACATGCCGTATTCGAAAATGGTTTCAGCGATGAATTTAATTATCGGATTTTTGTGGGGTACAAAATCAAACTGCATGAGATGGAGCCGGCTAAAAAAATTATTATAAATTATTATAAATATTTCAGTATGTTCTAGCCTACGATAGGGGTTTGAACATGTCAACCATTTATCTTTTCTCTTGAAAAAATGAACAGAAAATTTAATATTACCCTGGGTTGTGCTAAGCGGGGAGCTAGCGGTGCCCTTTTCCCGAAATCCGCTTCATGCGGGGCTGAATTCCCTCTTTGAGGGTCCAAAGGCTAAAGTCGAGTAAACCATTTTGATCGGCCGCCGCGCAACAGACGGTCACGAACCTCGTCAGATCCGGGAGGAAGCAGCGATAAGTGATGCAGGCTGTGTCGTGGATCGATCCCGATCATGTTTAATGGTTTCGGTATTTTAGCAATGGATTCGAATAGAGGGTGCACAACCTCACCCCTTTCCACCATCTGAACGATTCCATAGCAGTTTATAAAAACATGCTCCGCTTCATCTTTTATTACTCTTCGGATGATGCTTAAGGTGCTGAAAATAAAACTTTAAACATCATTTTTTCACTCCTTGACAATACACAACATGGTCTTATTATTTGGTGAAAGTTTTTTTCGGAAACCATGGCTCTAATTGATAAGAGAGAATGTTAGGTGATGTCGGACAAAAAAAAGAAGATTGAGAAATATGCGGAAGCCGAACAGATCGGTACTGAAGATCAGGAATCCATAAAAGAGACCGATAAGGACAAACCTGGTAAAAAGAAATCCAAAGCCGAGGAAGCGGATCCTGTTCAAGCTCTTGAAAAAGAAGCCGAATCCGCAAAACAAGAGGCCCAGGAAAATTACGACAAGTATCTGAGGGTTTTCGCGGAATTCGACAACTATAAAAAGCGCTCCACCCGTGAAATGAATGACTTCAGAAAGTACGCCAACGAAGCATTGCTCAAGGATATGCTCACCGTGGTGGATAATCTGGAGCGCGCCATAGATTCGTCAAATGATAATGCTGAAGATACTTCTTCCATCGTTGAAGGGGTTCGCATGACCCTCGGGGGGATTCTCGATCTCATTGAAAAACATCATGTAGCGCCCATAGAATCCGAGGGCAAACCGTTCGATCCACAATTTCATCAGGCATTTCAGCAGGAAGAATCCGAGGATCATCCGAGCAATACGGTGCTTAAAGAATTCCAAAAGGGCTACCTGCTCCATGACAGATTGCTTCGGCCCTCAATGGTTGTGGTTTCCAAGAAAAAGGAAACCCCCTGCTCTGGAAAAGCCGAAGACAACAATACTTCTGAAAAAGAATAAAAATAAGAAAGCGATCTATATATAATTCGGTAAGGAGGAGACTAATGGCAAAGGTAATCGGAATCGATTTGGGGACCACCAACTCATGTGTGGCCATCATGGAAGGCAGTGATCCGGCCGTGATCACCAATCCGGAAGGGGGGAGAACCACACCTTCCATCTTGGCGGTATCGGAAAGCGGTGAACGGCTAGTGGGTCAAATTGCCAAGCGTCAGGCGATTACAAACCCTGAAAATACGGTGTTTGCCGTAAAACGGCTCATCGGTCGCAAATTTGCGGACCCCATCGTCCAAAATGACGTCAAAATCCTGCCCTATATAATGGAACAGGCGGGCAACGGAGATGTCCATGTAAAGATCCGAGACAAACAGTACAGTCCTGCGGAGATTTCATCTCACATTTTAGCCAATATTAAGAATACGGCGGAACAATACCTTGGCGAGAAAGTTAGCGATGCCGTCATCACGGTACCGGCCTATTTTAATGACAGCCAACGCCAGGCCACCAAGGACGCCGGGAAAATAGCAGGACTGAATGTGCTGCGAATCATCAATGAGCCGACGGCAGCCTCTCTGGCTTATGGGCTGGATAAGAAAAGCGACGAAAAGATCGCGGTTTTCGATTTGGGCGGCGGGACCTTCGACATCTCCATTTTGGAAATCGGAGAGGGTGTTTTTGAGGTCAAAGCCACAAACGGTGACACCCATTTGGGCGGTGAGGATTTCGATCTTCGACTCATCGATTTTCTTGCGGACGAATTCAAAAAAGATCAAGGCATCGACCTTAGAAACGACAAAATGGCGTTGCAGCGACTCAAAGAGGCTGCTGAAAAGGCAAAGATGGAACTCTCCACTTCCATGGAAACCGACGTCAATCTGCCGTTTATAACTGCAGATGCCAGCGGCCCGAAGCATTTGAATACGAAAATCTCCCGGGCAAAACTGGAATCCCTGGTTGCTCCACTGCTGGACAAACTGGAGGGTCCGTGCCGGACCGCCCTCAAGGATGCCGGATTGTCTCCCAAAGACATCAACGAAGTGATTCTGGTGGGGGGTATGATCCGGATGCCGGCGGTTCAGGAGCGGGTGAAGGCGATTTTCCAAAAAGAACCCAATAAGGGCGTGAACCCGGATGAAGTGGTGGCTTTGGGTGCTGCCATACAGGGCGGTGTGTTAAAGGGCGATGTGAAGGATGTGCTTTTACTGGATGTAACGCCGCTTTCACTGGGTATCGAAACCCTGGGCGGTGTGATGACCCGGCTGATCGATAAGAATACCACCATCCCCACAAAGAAGAGCCAGATTTTTTCCACTGCCGCAGACAGCCAACCGGCTGTTTCCATTCACGTGTTGCAGGGTGAGCGAGAAATGGCGACCGGCAACAAGACGCTGGGGCGATTTGAACTGGTTGGCATTCCGCCTGCACCCAGAGGCGTTCCGCAGATTGAGGTCACCTTCGATATCGATGCCAATGGGATCGTGAATGTATCGGCTAAAGATATCGCCACGAACAAAGAACAGTCCATCCAGATCACCGCATCCGGCGGATTGTCCGAAGAAGAAATCGATAGCCTGGTGAAAGATGCCGAGCTTCACGCTGAGGAAGATAAAAAGAAAAAGGAACTGGTGGAAGCCAGAAACCAAGCGGATGCACTGATCTATTCCACTGAAAAATCGATCAAGGAACTGGGCGACAAAGTGGACGAAGCCACCAAGTCTCAGGTTGAAACCCAAATCAGCGCTTTGAAGACGGCCTTAGAGGGTGAAGATGAGGCTGAAATCAAACGCCTCAGTGAGGAATTGACCCAATCCTCGCACAAACTGGCGGAAGCCATGTACAAGCAGGCTTCAGAAGCCAATGCCGGCGGAGCAGAAGACGGATCCGGACCGGATCCGGGCGACCAGGCCGGCGCCGCCCCGGGGGGAGATGAAGATGTGGTGGATGCAGACTTTGAGGAAGTAAAAGACGATAAATAAGAATTATTTCTAATACACTATTAAAAATCCCGTGTGTCTCTGAGACCGCGGGATTTTTTTTGGTTGGGTTTGACATATGCCTGTTCATTATCTAAGAAAAGAGCCATGAACATCGCTCACCTCCTGATTGAAGGTGTAAAAAAGCGCGGCAGCCATCCGGCGGTTCATTTCGGCCAGCAGACCGTTACCTATGATGAGTTGAACAACAGGGTCGATGGATTGGCCCACGGTCTGGTCCGGCTGGGAGTCGAACCCGGAGATGTCTGCGTATTAATGATGCCAAACTCAATCGAGTGGGTTGTGGTTTACTTTGCATTGGCCAAAGTGGGGGCGGTCGTTTTACCCGTAAATTTCCTGTACCGAGAAGGAGAGCTGACACATATTTTCAGAGATTCCGGCGCCCGTGTGTTCATCGGCCACAAAGACTACCTGGAGCATCCCGGCCTGGCCATGGAAACGCTGCCTGAAATGAATCTTCGAATTGCGCTGGGTGTGACAGGGAAAGAAGGATTCGTCCCCCTTGAAGAACTGTTTGATGATGAAAAAGAAAGAGAATTTCCCATTTATCCGATTAAAGATGAAGATATCTGGGCCATTATCTATACCAGCGGAACAACAGGCCTACCCAAGGGGGCAATGCTTTCCCATGGCAATCTGACCAGCAACGCCATAACCGTGGCCGGCTTGCGTACCACCGACCCGAATGATGTGGTCTTCGGTGTGATACCCCTTTACCATATCTACGGGCAGACGTGTGTGCTGAATGCGTCTCTCTATCCGGGCCTGACCGTCCGCTTGTGGCCGCAGTTTGATGACAAGGAACTGTTCGATGCCATTGAAGCCGAGCAAAACTCTATCCTTCTTGCAGTGCCCACTATTCTAAACCGTCTGTTGGCACTTGCAGATAGC
>CAYSUA010000423.1:0-5695 GCA_964433795.1 uncultured Desulfobacteraceae bacterium
CTGTTGAATGGCCCGTCCGATGTCCCCGACGGTGTTGTCCGGCTTAACCATGGACATACCGATGCGAAGACTTTCGCGGGAAACGCGGACAATCTTTTCGGCATCAGGCCCCGGAGTTCCCACAAAAAAGGTTTTACTCCCGTCCGCATAGTATCCATCCAAGATAGGAGTGACATCCACGTTAATGATATCGCCGTCTTTGAGCACCTGGTCTCCGGGTATGCCGTGGCAGATCACTTCGTTTATCGAAGTGCACACGCTCTTCGGATATCCCCGGTAATTGAGGGGAGCGGGAACGGCATTATGCTTTATCGTGTGCTCGTGAACCAGGCTGTTGATTTCTTCAGT
The DNA here is from genome assembly GCA_964433795.1 of uncultured Desulfobacteraceae bacterium. Taxonomy (GTDB): domain Bacteria; phylum Desulfobacterota; class Desulfobacteria; order Desulfobacterales; family SURF-15; genus DUZK01. The sequence goes on from CAYSUA010000423.1 coordinate 349, forward strand.
GGTCAGGCCCGGCCTGATCATCTCTTCCACTAAATCGAGAATCTCTAGAACCAGGCGTCCGGCAGTACGAATTTTTTCAATATCCGCCGGTTCTTTTAACCGAACGCCGTATTTTTGGGCATACTCAACTTTCATCTTGCCTGGGGCATCACCTGTCTTTCCCAGACAGCATTTCTTATATTTTTGTCCACTACCACAGGGGCATGGGTCGTTCCGGCCGACTTTTGTAAATCTGTGTTTCATCATCAAGACCTATCCGCAAAAAAAATAATGTAATAAAAGACTATAAGAAAATGACCATGGGGTGTCAAGGTGGACCATGGTATCCCCGCCGCCGGGCTTCAAAATGGTTGCATCAATCGGATGAAATAATATAAATTGAGTGCAAATTAAAAGTGAGGATTTAGACATGCACTATGAAGGATACATCATACGCCCCCCCAGTGAGGCGAACAGTATCCTGCTTCAAGTTACGGTGGGGTGCTCTCGGAATAAATGTACATTTTGCGGCACATATGCAGGTGAGCGGTTTAAAATCAAAAATGACGATATCATTATGGAGGACATCGCCTTTGCAGCCGCTCATTGCAAACGACAGCGGCGCGTATTTCTGTGCGACGGGGATGCCCTGATCATTCCCCAAAAGCGCCTTTTGAACATTCTAACGGAAATCGAAAAACAACTTCCGTGGGTCACGCGTGTCGGGATCTATGCCAATGCCAAAAGCCTTAAAATGAAATCCATGGAGGAATTGATCGCGCTGCGCCAACATGGACTCGGTATAGCATATATGGGGCTTGAAACCGGAGATGATGTAACTTTGAAAAATATCAACAAGGGCGCCCCTGCAGAAGAAATGATTCTCATGGGTAGAAAAGCAAAGGAAGCGGGGTTTAAACTATCCATCACCGTGTTGCTGGGAATAGCAGGAAGGGAAAGATCTGAAATTCATGCCCGGGAAACCGGCCGGGTGTTATCCGCCATCGATCCCGAATATGTCGGCGCACTGACCCTGATGCTGATTCCGGGCACCCCCATGTATGAAGATTACGCTTCCGGGAAATTCCCGCTCATCGAACCGGAAGAAATGTTACGAGAGTTGAGAACCATGATTGCACATACCCATCTTTCACGGGGGTTGTTCCATGCCAATCATCCCTCAAACTATTTACCCATCAAGGCAAGGATTCCGAAAGATAAGGATGCAACCTTAAAACTGATCGACGATGCCCTTGACGGTAAAGTCGCATTGAGACCGGAATGGTCGAGAGCTCTATAACGAGCAGAGAGCTAAGAGCATAGGGCATAGCGCTATTATTGTGTATGTTATACAATAGCCCCATGCCCCATGTATTTTAATATGCATACGCCTAAAGTTGCATACAGAAATAGGCTTTGGAGATGGCCGGATTCCAGTATTCCATTCTTATGATCCAGCAGCCTGTATCGTTTCCACCAGAACCCGAGCCGTCCCCTTCTTATAAAAGCCCAACCGTTTTGCGGCTCCGGCACTGAGATCGATAATTCGCCCTTCGATAAAAGGGCCCCGGTCATTAACGCGCAAGATGATACTGCGGCCGTTTTCAAGATTTGTCACACGAACATAGGTGGGAAGCGGCAAATATTTGTGCGCGGCATTGAGTCCGTCCGGGTGAAACGCTTCACCGTTTGCCGTCATTCTCCCCCCCTTTTGCCGATACGTCTCAAAACCGTACCAAGATGCAATACCTTTCTCGCGATATTTTCGGGCTTTCGCCAATGACATGGGGACGTATCGCTTCCCCATAACCACATAGGGGGCCATTTTTACACGATTCTGTTTTATGGCCTCTTTGGGCGGCAGGTCGTCAATGGAGTCGATTTCTTCACGGGTCAGCGGCCAGCTTAAGGGCGCCGTGACCACATGAAATGTATATTCTCCGATTTTATAAATTACCTTTCCGGTCCCGATTGTCGCTTTTACCACAACTTTTGTTACTTTATAGGTGGTGGTTACCGTCTCTTTGGTTATTTTGTATGTGGTTTTGATGATGCCGCAGGAGAAGAAAGAGAGGCACAGAAAGAAAAGAAAAACCCAAGGAATTATCCTGTTACCGGCAATTGAATATTGATAATTGACAATTTGTGGTATCGCTCGCGCAGCGCAGGCGCTTGCGCCTCGTGTCGCTCCGCCCTTTATGATAATTGTCCGATGAACTGAATCGATTCCTTTAATATTCAATTTTCAATAGAAAATATTCAATTTCTTTTATGGGCGCAGCCGAAGCTTTTGCCCAACCTTTATTAAGGATCCTTCAATGCTGTTGATTGCGCGTAATCTTGAAATGGGCACACCGGTTTTCCGGGAGATTTTATGCAGGGTATCTCCCGACCTAACCACGTAATACGGTCCTTTCCGATACCGGGGGCTGGATGGGGTGAGTTTTTTCATGACGGCTTTGAGCCGGTCTCCGGTTCCGGGTGGGACATTCACGATGAACTGACCGGTGGGTGTGTAGTATCCGAGGATCTGAGGATTCAATTCTTTAATGGTTTTAAAATCCGTATCCAATGCCTGTGCAATGTCACTCATATGAATTCGGTTTCCTGATTTAACCTGAACCGTGTCGTATTCCAAGGGTTTATAGATACGTTCCGGGGCCATCCGAAAACCGTATCGTTCGGGATTCTCCATGACGATCTTTATCGCCGCGATTCGGAAAATATACCGTTCCGTCTCAATGGGAAGGTTGAGCCGGTAATAATCAGTGACCCGCTGCTGCTTGATTTCCCGCTTCAATCGAGTATCGCCGCAATTATAGGCTGCCATTGCCAGGGTCCACGAACCGAAAATCTCCTTCAAACGGCTCAGATATCTCAACGCCGCTTGTGTGGAACGCTCAAAATTGAGGCGTTCGTCTACCATTCGATCCTTTCGCAACCCGTTTCGGCGTGCGGTTCTCGTCATAAACTGCCAGTACCCTTTGGCCCCGGCATGCGATCGAACGTAGCCGATGAGTGCGCTTTCCGCCAAAGCCAGATACTTTATGTCATCCGGCATTTGCGCCTCTTCGAGCTTCTTTTCGATATAAGGAAAATATCGTCCGGCTCGTTTTATCCACAAGAATACTTGGGCCCGATCCCAAACCGAAATGTTAAACTCTCTATCCAGCCGCTCCCATACCAGACGGTCATTTAAGGGAACAGGCTCCCCGCATAGAGTAAGGAAGTCAGGTAGGGGATAATCGTCAAACGATTGGGGATTCGTTTGGTCTTGCTCGGAAGATGCCGGGAACGGAAATAAAATTGTGAGTATTAAAAGTGTGAAGAACCAGCGAATAAATCCAGCGCGATTTAACATAGGCCAAGCGAACAATAAGCAGTAAGGGCTTGTTTTTCCTGAATAAAATTAATCGCCATTAATCCTGGTTCTGAGAACCGATGAGCATCTGAAGGTGACCACCCGTCTTTGATCCAACATCATATCGGACCCTGTGGCCGGATTTCTGCCACGTCTTTCCTTCTTGTCCTTGACACAAAATTTTCCGAATCCGCTAATGAGCACTTCGTCACCATCGGCCAGAGAGTTTTTCATGATATCAAGGAGGGTTTCAAAAATTTCAGCACAATTTTTTTTAGGTAGTCCGAGTTGGTTGTGGATGGATTCAATAATGTGTGCTTTGGTAAGCGCCATGGAAGACAACTCCTATAGTTTGACAGTTTCCTAAAACAGCTGATCCGTAGTTTATTTAAATACTTGTAATCCTTTCCTTTGTCAAGAAATTATCCTAAATTAAAGAACCTTGGAATTTTATAGGATATGGTCAATTGAAACGCTTGTTTCAGTTTTTGTCAAAATTGAAGTTCACCGTCGAATATGATAACTCAAGTTTCGCACCTTAAAATTGACACGTATTCAAAATTGAAGTGGACGAGAACAAGGTAACCTGAGACAACAATAAAGGAGCTTCTCATGAAACCCATATGGATATCGATTGCTGTTCTGTTCGTCTTGGGAGCAGGCATTTTGCAGGCTGATGAAAACACCATCACCATATATCAGAAGAACCTTGGGATGGTCAGACAGGTTCGGTCAATGGAGTTCGGCAAAGGCCTTTCTGAGATCCAATACTCGGATATACCTATCAAAATTATACCGACTTCCGTACTCATCCGCCCGCTTAATGGAGAACCGGACCTTCAGGTTATGGAACAAACGTTTGTATACGATTCGATGAACTTTGAAAATTTACTGAAAAAGTATGTCAAACGACCCGTGACCGTTATTAAGGCTGACGGAGAGTCGATCAACGGTAATCTGCTCAATGCTCAGGGTGGTTCTATTATACTCAAGACGGACCAAGGGGTAAGGGTATTGGGCTGGAACAATAAAATGTCGATTCATCTGAAGGATCTGCCGAAAGATCTCTTCACTAAACCCACACTGATCTGGTTGTTCAATAAAAGTGTAACCGGAAAGAAAAACGTTGAAGTCACGTACCTCACAAAAGGTATGAGATGGGAGGCGGAATATACCGGTGTTCTGAATGAAACCGACAGCGCGTTGTTGATCAAGGCATGGGCCTCCATCGACAATGGAAGCGGAAAGACATTTAATCATGCAAAAATAAAATTGATTGCCGGAGATATTCAACAAACCCCAAAACCGGGCCTGAAACGACGAATCGCCAAAAGCCGGGCAGCCCCCATGCTCGAATCCGCGTCACCGGCAATGAAAGAAAAAGAGATTTTTGAGTACCACGCCTATGAATTGGAGAAATTGACAACCCTGAAAACCGATCAAGTCAAACAGGTTGCCATGCTCGCCCCGACCTCGGTTGCCTGCGAAAAGAAATATTATTTCAATGCCAACCGGAACCCAAAAAGTATTGAGGTTCGAATTCATTTCAAAAACAACGAAACAGCCGGATTGGGGAAACCGTTGCCGGCCGGTATCTTTCGTATTTATAAGAAAAACGGAGCGGATTTGGAATTTGTAGGCGAAGACCGCATCCGGCACACCCCGCGCAATGAAAAAGTGCGGATTGCCGTCGGCAACGCTTTTGATCTCACAGGGGAACGCAGCGTAAAAGAACGGATAAATGTTTCAAAGCGTTCGGAACGGCAAAAAATTGAAATCGAGCTGCACAACAGCAAAAAAGAAGATATTACGATTATAGTGGAAGAAGCCTATTACCACAGAAATTGGAAAATCGAAGATGCGAATTTTTCTTACAACCTCAAAGACGCCAATCGCGTGGAATTTGAGGTCCCTGTCAATGCAGGTAAAAAATCAATATTGACGTACACGGTTTTTATGTCCTGGTGATGGACGATGGAAGGATCTCTAAAATTTTTTCCATCAATT